>JAIXSW010000555.1 GCA_027484495.1 Gammaproteobacteria bacterium | reverse complement strand
GTATGGCGAAATCTGATGTCGAAGCTGAAATTGAGCGCTATATCGTGATGCCGGGGCAGGCTTGTGCCTATAAAGTCGGCATGATGAAGTTGCTGGAACTGCGCAGCAAAGCACAGCAGGAACTGGGCGATAAATTTAAACTGACCGATTTCCATGACGTAGTACTGCAAAATGGCTCGATGCCGCTGGCGATCCTGGAACGGGTGGTGGACCAATATATCGCGGCGAAAAAAGCAGCCTAAGCAGGTATTTTCCCAGCCGAATAAAAAAGGCGCCTGATGGCGCCTTTTTCATGTTGAATCGGTGCTTAAGCCGGTTGCTGCTGCGTAATGCAGTGCACATTGCCACCGCCCAGCAGAATTTCGCGACCAGGCACAGTCACCACCTGATGCTGTGGAAATACCTTGGCGAGGATATCAGCGGCAACGCTATCCATCGGGTCGTCAAAGGTTGGCAGGATCAAACCGCCGTTACACAGATAAAAGTTGATGTAAGAACCAGCCAGCCGGGCTTCGGCTTCGCGCGGCACTGCAGCACCGGTTAAGTCGACGCTGGCGTATTCTTCAGCTTTGGCCAATAACGGGCCTGGCACCGGCAGCTTATGTACGATAAAAGGCCGGCCTTTGGCGTCAGTGCTGTTTTCAAGCACAGTCAGCGCTGCACGGGAACGGACATATTGCGGGTCGGTTTCGTCATCGGTCCAGGCCAGCAGCACTTCACCTGGGCGGACAAAACAGCACATGTTATCGACATGACCATCAGTCTCGTCGTTAAAAATGCCTTCTTCCAGCCAAATCACTTTATCAATACCGAGGTAATCGCTGAGTTGTTGTTCAATCTGGGCTTTGGTCAAATCTGGATTGCGGTTTGGATTGAGCAAACATTCGGCGGTGGTCAACAAAGTGCCTTCACCGTCGGTGTGGATTGCGCCGCCTTCCAGCACAAAACCTTCAGTGCGATAGCGTGGCAGCCCTTCAATATTCAGTACTTTTTGTGCGACCTGATCGTCGAGGTCCCACGGAAAATACAGGCCGCCATTGAGACCGCCCCAGGCGTTAAAAGTCCAGTCGATGCCACGGATTTCTTTGCCGTTGGTGACAAAAGTCGGGCCGGTATCGCGGCACCAGGCGTCGTTGTTAGACACTTCAACCACACGGATCGGATGCACGGTTTCCTGCAGGCTCAATTGTGCCTGCGCATTGGCAAACTGGCGGGCTGACGCCATCACTGTGACGGGCTCAAACCGGGCAATGGCGCGGATGACGGCGACAAAGGCCTGCTGTGCCGGCTTGGCTCCGAGGCGCCAGTTGTCGGTCCGCTCCGGCCATACCAGCCAGGTTTGTTTGTGGCGGGCCCACTCGGCTGGCATGTAAAAGCCGTCAGCGCGGGGTGTGCTGGTTAAGGTACGATCTGAAATAAATCCGCTCACGTCAGGTTCCTTGTTCAAGGTTCAGCATGCTGCTGAAAAGTCGTCAGGCCAGAATAATCCGGCCTGAAGTTGGTCTATCGCTGATTTGCTGCGACGTTGCCGCAGTGTGCTTAGTTGCTGTTTTTAGGCACTGTTTTGCCGTCTTTCGTCAGCAGCGTGTCAAACAGGTCGATACGGCGGTCACGGTACACACCCCAGCTGCGACGAATATGCGCCAGCTCGTCGAGGTCAAAGCTGTGCACCAGCACCGCTTCGCTGATTTCGTCGGCTTCCTGCACCTTGGCACCAAACTGGTCAGCAATAAAGGAGCTGCCATAGAAAGTGATAGAGAAATCCTGTTCAGATTCAGTACCGATGCGGTTCGACGCAATCAGTGGCACCAGGTTGGCAGCGGCGTGACCTTGCTGGGTACGTTGCCAGTGGTCGCGCGAAGAAATGGTCGGGTCATGCGGTTCGCTGCCGATGGCTGTTGGGTAGAACAGCAGTTCTGCGCCCATCAGTGCCATAGTACGGGCACATTCTGGGAACCATTGATCCCAGCAGATACCGATGCCGATTTTGGCGTAGGCGGTATCCCAGACTTTAAAGCCGCTATCACCTGGGGTGAAATAGTATTTTTCGCTGTAACCCGGGCCGTCCGGGATATGGCTTTTGCGATAAGTGCCGAGGTAAGCGCCGTCGGCATCAATCACCGCAACGCTGTTGTACAGGCAGTTGCCGGCGCGCTCATAAAAACTGATCGGCAGGACCACCTTCAGCTCTTTGGCAATTTTGCTGAAATGCGCCACGGCCTGATTGTTTTCCAGTGGTGTGGCGAATTCTAAATATTCTGGTTTTTGTTTCTGACAGAAGTAGTTACGTTCAAACAATTCCTGCAGCAGGATAATTTGGGCACCTTTTGCCGCAGCATCACGCACCAGTTTTTCACCGCGGGCGATATTTTCTTCCACATTCCAGCCACCGATCATCTGAGTGGCAGCAACAGTTACCTTACGCATGCAAAGCATCTCCTGGCAAAAGAACAAAATGGACACATTACTTTAGCCACTTATCGTCACCGCAGCAAAGACTGACGGGCAGTAATAGACTGGTACATAATGCAGTTTGGCCGCGCAAAATGCCGGATTTTTCCCCGCGGGTCAATGAAATTCTGTTGATTTTTCCGCACCTTGGCCGAGATGAATTATCCGCGAATTTCTATGCGCCATTCGCGGATATTCATCAGGTTTTTATGCGGTTTGGCCAGGTTTATTGATTGGCCAGTTCAGCGGCCAGCAGCAATAGCCGCGGTTGCAGGCGGGTTTTATAATTGATATGCACATAACTGAACTGAATTTCGCCGCTTTTGCTGATGATAAAGACGGCTGGCGCCGGCAGTACAGCCTGACCGGTACTGTCATAGGTCAGCTGAATGCCATAACTGCCTTTGTAAGTTTTTTCGGTCGCAGCATCCATGTAATACCCTACGCCAAAACCTTGTAAGGCATTCAGATGAGAGTCCGACAACAGTTGATAATTCAGCGCCGCGTCTTTGGTCATTTGCTCCGACTTGGCGCTGGCTGCCGGCAATTCAGGACTGACCGCTAAAATGCGGTAGCCCAGCTTTTGTAACTGTGGCGAGATGTCACGTAAGCCCGCCAGTTGGGTGTTGCAATAAGGGCACCAGCCGCCGCGATAAAACACCAGGATGGTTTTTTGCTCAGCCAATAAAGCCGACAAATCGACAGTCGCGCCTTTACTATCTTGCACCTGTAATCCGGCAGGCACTGACTGACCGTTTAATAGTGGCCGGATCTGCTCAGGTTTTAACGCGATCTCTGCTGCGCCGGCGAAAAAAGTGCAAAGCAGCAGCGGGATAGATAACAGCATCTGTTTGTAATGGGTCATAGCTTGGGCCTGTGGTTAATAGAATGGATAGAGTCGTTGCGATCCAAAGACCGGCAGCCGGCTTGTTTTTGTTCATATAGCGAAAAAAATTATCATTTTGTGATTTATCGCAGCTTTCAGCTGCGGAAGCTGCGTAAAATACCGGCACAGGTTAAGTGTTTGATGGTCATCATGAATAAGGCAGGTCAGCGTGTTTGATATTGCAATTGTCGGTGGCGGCATGGTCGGCGCGGCTTTGGCTGTGGCGACGGCGCAAGCGGGCATGAAAGTCGCGTTGCTGGAGCGGCAGACGCCGGTCACTATCACCGGGCATAGTGAAGTGGACTTGCGAGTCAGTGCGATTAACCGACGCAGTGAACAATGGCTGAAAGACCTCGGCGCCTGGCCGAATTTGTTCAGCAATAGGCTGGCGCCCTACGCCACATTACGTGCGTTTGAAGGGGCTGCAGCACCGCTCGATTTTACGGCCGATGAACTGGGTGAAGTACACCTCGGTCACATCATCGAAAATTTACATATTCAGCAAGCGTTATGGCAGCAATTACCTGACACAGTCCAGCGGTTTTGTCCGGTCCAACTGCAGGGCTATCAGCAGTTCAACGACTTTGCCAGTCTGCAGACCGATCAGGGTGAGATAAAAGCCCGTTTGTTGATCGCCGCCGATGGCGCGCAGTCGCAACTGAAACAACTGGCGGGAATTGGCTCGCAGGGATGGCAATACAGCCAAGCCTGTTTGCTGGTGCATGTCAGTACCAGCTATAGCGCATTGCCAATGACCTGGCAGCAGTTCACGCCGCAAGGACCACGGGCTTACTTGCCGCTGCCGGGGCATGAAGCATCGCTGGTCTGGTATGACGACCATCTGCGCATTCAGCAACTTGCAGCGCTGCCGCCACAGCAGCTGGAACAACAAATCCGGCAGCATTTTCCGGCAGCACTTGGCGAATTCAGCGTGCTTAAACAAGGTTATTTCCCGCTGACCCGCAGCCATGCCAATCAATATGTCAAAGGCCGGCTGGTGTTGGCTGGTGATGCGGCACATACCATCAATCCGCTGGCAGGGCAGGGGGTTAATCTGGGGTTTGCCGACGCGCAGTGTCTGGCTGCTTTATTGATCCAGCAGTTTGGCAGCGGTGCTGATTTAGCTGCCCCGGCGTTATTGGCGCAATACGAGAGTGAAAGGCGCAAAGCAAATCTTTTGATGATGTCTGCGATG
>JAIXSW010000066.1 GCA_027484495.1 Gammaproteobacteria bacterium | reverse complement strand
GGATTTCACGGGTGTAGCCCTTGTCCATTTTCTTCTGGGCTTTGGACTGGGCTTCGGAAATCGCTTGTTGGATTGGTGTGGTTTCATTGGCACGGCCAACGTTTTTACCGACCGTCACGAACTCAATATGCTCAACGGCTTTACCACCCAGAACCTTACAGGCGGTAGTGATGATCCGGGCACCTTGGGCGCCGGCATCAGTGACTTCGATTTCCCAGCTGCCGGCTTGGCCGCTGGAGTGGTTGATATAGAGCTTTTCGGTATACAGCACTGTCATGTCTGTTAATCCTTCTGATTGTTGAGGGTTGTTAGTTTCTACGCCAAAGTGAAACGCCTAAGTAGCTGACCTCCACCACGTCGTAAGAATTTGCTGGATGACACAATGGCTGGTAGGTCAAATCTTCGTTAAATTTATCCAGCCAAAGGCGGTCAGGCTCTCGGTTGTGAAGACCAAATTCACCACACACATAAAACTGGCTTCCATCGTCTAAAGTGAGAAGGTACCCATCCTTTAAATCTGACTTGTTCATCTGGTACTCCGGGGTTTTAAGAGGGTTCTGCAATAAAAAATTCGTCGGGCTCACCGTTCATGGTGACCCCATCTAAGTGGGTCAGGCCGATGCAGTGATTGTTAAAACTGCACTTGATGAGGTACTGCCCCACGTTATCCAAAATTACGTCATAGCCGTGATTGGACCAGCAGACACGTTTGCCGGCGGCAATGGCATCTTTAATTTCTTGAAGGTTCATAATCATCTCCATAACCTTCTGGAATAGCCTCCAGAAATTTGTAGCTACAAACACCTGAGATGGCGTGAACGCGGCACAAGTGCTCATTTAGGATGACGACTTGGCTTTCCCAGCCACCGTGAGTGCAGCGGAACGTCGTTTGCTCTGGGTAGTAATACCCATAGGTCGAGCTGCCGATTAACATTGGTTTTCGGTTTGTTTCACTCATGAGGCCTCCGCTTTGAGGAATCGCCAGGCATAACAGCCCACCGGATTTCCTCGTTTATTTCTCACATAGACAAACGGGTCCGGGGTGTGATGATTTCCGGGTTCCGTGTCCTGAGTGGCTTCATAGATTTCACCCACAGTCAGACCAGAACCCAGAACCGTGTTCACGCAGACCAGCTTGTCGCCCTTTTTGAAGTTGAGGTGCGTGGGGATGGCGTTGTCCATGTCACACCTCCCATGTCACATAAATCATGGCCACCCGGCGCAACGTACTGCGGGGGATATCCGTGAACTGGATGAGCAAATCAATCACAGCTTCGCGGTCCACGTCGGTACAGTTGAGCTGCAGCAATTGCATGTCGATGATCATGCTTTCGTGCATCGGAGCGCTCTGAATCTTCGGGAAGTAGTAACCTTCCTGCCCGAGCTTCATCAGGTCGTCAAAGCACAGCTTGTCGATCTCGATGTGCGGGATGCCCTTGGGTGCATCGAAATAGCTGTGGTCTTCGTTCAGCTCGTCCGCGTCAAATTCTTTAATAAACAGCTTGAGCGGATAACCGGGCTTTTCCGATTTCTCGATCTCACCAACCGTAAAGACCGAATCCTCCCCAGCAACATGCTCAACGCCGGCCGCTACGCCTTCCAAATAGCGACGTGAGTTCGAATAAAAAATCTTGCCATTGCTCATACAGCCTCCGCTAAATCCAGACCGAGCCAGCTGCGGACAGCGTTCATCAGTCGGTACATGGGTTGATAGGCCTGCTGGAAGTCGATGGACTGCCCCAGGATTTCGTGGCCAGTGGTCATATTGCATTTGGCCACCAGCACTTCAGGAATGGATTTGCAGCGGGCATGTTCAGCCACCGACAGCAGGCGCTCTTTACCATCACCATTCACAACGAATGGCTCTGTGCTGCGACGTTTGTGGTAGAAGCGACCGATTGTACCGACCTTGGTCTCAGAACCGCTCAGAAGCTGTCTGGTTGCGAATCCTTTGCCGGCGGCTTGGTCCCGGATCTGCTTGTCTTTGAGGTACTGGTTGTCTGCCCAAACATCGTCGGGCACTTCAGCGTCCATCAAATCCAACAACTGGTGGTATTTGCGGTTCGGCTCCAGCTTAAATACGTCGGCCAGTAGTTCCGCCGGCAACCCCGAAGAGATAGCCATGAACCAGTAACGCTGCCGGTTTTCAAAGGTGCCGGTATCACGGTTGTCCAGAACCGCTTCCACAATCCGGTAACCACGGCGGATAAGCTCCTGCTGCAGCAAGATATACATTGGACTGCCTTGGGCTTCCCGAACGTTTTCAGACAGCAGCACTGCCGGATTGGCAGCGCGGATCATCGACATCAGACCAAACAGGCTGGTACCGGATTCGTGCTCTTCCGGACTCAGGCCATGCTTGCTGGTACCAGACCGGCTGAAGCCGGCACAGGGCAGGCTGAAACTGAAGATATCCACCGGTGAGAGCAGATGCGGCTCCAGCTCTTCCAGCCGGGCCTCAAAACACACGGTTTCATCGGTGATAGCGAAGTTCTGTGCAAAGGCCGACTGCAGATATTTGATTTCGGTATCCACCACCCAGGCGACCCGGGAATTAAAACCCGAATCACCGATGGCCATGTGTACCGCTGCAGTGCTTATCCCGCCGCCGGTGCAGGCTGAGCCTTCCGTCAGCTGGCCTTCCGCAGCATTGGCCACAAACCGCTCTTCACGGGCCTTCTTCGCGGCGTCTTCGTGGTGGATGCTGATGTGGATTTTGCCGGCGGAGAACACCGCTCGGATCCGAGTGCCTTCCGGAAATTCTTTGTGGCGCCCCAACGACATGTCGATGATGGGGAGGTTCACGCCGTTACGCTGCCGGCCAGAGACTTTGAACTCGCCATTTGCCGCCAGTGTCAGGTGGATTTCATCACCGTTGATGGTGCGATTGTAACGGGCCTCCCGTTTGAAGCCGGCGGTAGACAATTTACTACCTTCAATCCAAAGGCGAACGCCGCCCCGGTGCCCTTTCAGCTGGGTATAGCTAACTTGCTCAGTCATGTTTGTTAATCCCGAATTATTAGAGTTAGTTCAGTACTTCGACAGCTTCAATTGGATAGTTCAGTAGTCGGTTCTGAGGTTTACCCATGATGGTCAGTTCGAGGCCCAATTGTGTTCCAACGGCGATTTCACTCTGAGGTGTGGTGACTACGCGACCAACCCAAAAACTTGCTTGAAATGGTCCGCAGTCCACCACTTTTTGGTCTTCGAGGACCCACCACAGAAAATCCTGGCCGTGGTCCTGAAACGTAACTTTGATTTTTGCCATGTTTTGTTAATCCCGAATTTTTTGGTTAAAGAAAATCTTCCAGACGGTGGAACTCGGTTGGTACCAAAGGATTCACCAGCAGGATTTGAAGGTTGGATTGGTTGTGATTGATGCACTTTTCAGTACGATTAATGACGCGGTTATAGCTGCTCAAAAGCTCAACGTCTTTCAACTCTTCGATGGAGATGTTTACTTCCAGGTTGTACACCGCACCGTCACGACAGGCATCGCTGTAGCTTTCATCGTAGTCGGCACCGCGATAAATCCGCAGGTTGAAATGGGTCAGTGTTACCGCCTCAAAATGCTGCGGGCCGGGCATTATGTTTACAGCGCCAACACCCTCAACGAAGGCTAACTGCTCTTCCTTCGTTGCAAACGAGTACCCTTTATAAATGTCCGCCATGTGTTCGGGTAAATCCTTGCTCGCTTCGATAGCCGAGGCGAGACTTTCATACTCGTTGGCGTCATAGACATAGACTTGAAACAGGTTCATGTTTTGTTAATCCTAATGGTTGTTGAAGGCCTACCCTTTGGCGGGCCCCGTTGTTACTTCAGTACATCGGCCAGGAGGTTGGTCAAGGTACCGGCAAAGTGAATGTCCCAGTTCATGGCATCTGGGAAATGCTTACGAACAAAGATGTCTTGGGCTATCTGCGCGTTCCCGGCCTCCACGAGGTCCGTTTGAGTGCTTTCAGGGTCCCCTGAGTAGCCCGAGACCAGATACAGCTTTTCGGTTAACTCGGGTGGCACCCAGCCCAGTTCAATCAATGCTTTTCGAACAACGTCGTCCTTCATGTTAATCAGGTCACGACTCAATTGCTGGGTGACAGAGTTGATCTTTGATTCAACCGTGAGTTCGAGCAACCCGGCTTCCTTGTTAAACGCGCTTTTTAAATACAGTCGAACTCCAATTTCTGAGGGGGTTTGTT
>JAIXSW010000140.1 GCA_027484495.1 Gammaproteobacteria bacterium | reverse complement strand
TTCTGGGACTATTGCCGCACGATGACAGTGCCGGATAGTCTGGCACAGCGGCTGGCATTGTTCCGTGACAGCGCATTGGCGTTTCAAACCGGTGACGAGATGTTCCGGCTGGAATCCTGGACCCATGTAATGCTGGGTCAGCGCTTAAAGCCACAGAGTTATCATCAGCTGGTGCAGCAGATCCCAGCGCAGGATTTAAGCCGCCATCTGCAGCATATTCGCGATACGATTGGCCATGCCGTTGAACGCCTGCCGTCGCACCGTGACTTTATTGCGCATTATTGCGCATCAGGTCTGCAGTGATGGCGCCGACTTTGAACACACAGTCTTTTGGCGCTCAGTCTTTTCATGAACAGGCTTTGCAGCTGCATCCGGCGCTTAAGCTCAGTGCCTTACGTTTTGGTTCAGAGCGCACCCCGGTGCTGATCGCTGATCAATTTGTGGCCGAACCGCAGCGGCTGGTGGACGCGGCTTGCCGTGCAGAATTTGTCGCTAACTCGCCGTATTACCCCGGTGTGCGCGCTGAAGCCCCGGCGGCTTACCGCCAATTATTGCTCGGCAGTTTGCAGCAGACGCTGATTGAGTTTTTCCGGCTGCCGGCCCAAACACTCAGTTTGTCGGTCTGTCACTTTTCCCTGATCACCACACCTGCAGCGCAATTGAAACTGCTGCAACGCATTCCGCATTTTGATACCACCACGCCGCATGCGTTAGCCGCGGTGCATTATCTGTTTCACGCCAAGGGAACAACGCCAGACAGTGCCAGCGGCACGGCATTTTACCGGCACCGTAAAACTGGTTTTGAATGCATTACCCCCGAGCGGGAACTGGCTTATTACCGCGCGTTAGAAAGTGAAAACGACGGCCCCAATTTGCCCAAAGCCGATGCTGGTTATATTCAGGGCAGCACCGCATTATTTGAACAAATCGGCGCCGCCCACGGTGTGTTTAACCGCATCATCTTCTACCCACGCCACCTGCTGCATAGCGGTATCGTCACCACAGATACGCGATTGTCGCCAGATCCGCGGCAGGGCCGGCTGACTATCTCCAGTTTTATTGACTGTGTTCGCGGCTAAGACGGTTCGCGGCAGTGGCCGTCGCAAAGAGCCAACAGCGGACCTCAAGCCATCACTCTGCCAGCTGTGCGCTAAATGGCGAGGCCGGCAGACCGGTGTTGTCGTAGAGCACGGCATCCGGGTTGTCGGCATGACCATAACGCACTTGCGTCGGGGCAGGGATTTGCCGATGCGACAAGCGGATTTGGCCGTCTTCTAAGCTAACATCAGCCCAGACAAACTGGCCGTCCGCGCCGGCAATGGCAAAGGCTTTGCCGGGTTTTAGCACTAAGCCGTGTTCGGTGTGATGGAAACTCAGCAGCAGCGATGTGCCCTGAGCTTGCAAGCCATGCAGCACAGGCCCGCGATATTCAACTTTTTCGCCATAAACCACCGCCCTTGCTGCCAGCGCCATGCGGCTGCCAAGGGTACGCTTGTCGACCGGGTGGATGTCATTCCACTCGCCGGTATCGATGGCGACCACCATGGCAGTCTTCGGTTCGGTGAGCACCGCGGCCTGTGCTTCACGCAGACCAGCCCAGCTGCTTTGCTGCGGGTTTGGCTGCTTGGGCAGATAATTGGCGAGCTGCACATATAACACCGGCAACTCAGGTTGCTGCCACTGAACCCGCCACTGGCGGATCATGGCGCGAAAGCGCGCCTCATAGTGCGGATAAGCACCGACATTGGATTCGCCCTGATACCACAACACCGCTTTGACCGGCAGTGTTTGCAGCGGTGCAATCATCGCGTTATACAGCCCAAGCGGTTTCCAGCGGATAAAAGCATCCATCGGCAGGGCTTTGGCTGTTGCCGAAGTTTGCATTTTCCAGTGACCGGTTAAATCGATTTTATTCGTATCAGTGCCAAGCCAATAAGGTTTATCCGGGATAAAACCACCGCGGTTCTGCGCGCCATTGGTGACAGTCACCCTGACTGCAATCAGATTGTCGCCGGCTTTGAGCAGCCCTGGTGGCAGCGCATAACGTCGCGGCGGATACATATAAGTGGTATTGCCGATTTGACTGCCGTTGACGTACACCTCTTCGGCATCAACAATAGACCCCAGTCGCAAAATCCGCGCCTGCGCTGCTTGTTCTGCAGTTAAGTTGACGGTTTTGCGTAGCCACCACACGCCGGTAAAAGCATCTTGGCGAAAGCCCGGCACGGTAAAATCTGCCCATACACTGTCATCGAGCGCCGGCGAATACCAGGGCGTTTTCGCATGGAGGCCCGCGTCGTTTTGATGCAGGTCGCCATACCAGCGGGTGTTTTTTGCCTGGTCCGCCGCTTCAATATCGCGGATTAAACGGTCACTTTTGTATATTTGCGCCAGTTGATAGGCATCCGGGAACTGCCTGAGCGTCGTCTCATCCAGCCAGGACTCAACCGGCGATCCACCGAGTGCGGCGTTATAAATGCCAATCGGCGCTTTGCTGTGCGCTTGTAAATCACGGGCGAAATAAAACGCCAGTGCGGAGAAATGCTGGATGGTCGATGGACTTGCGACCAGCCATTGCCCTGCGCTGAAATCTTGCTGCACAGCTTTAAAATCATAGCGTTGCGGCACATTAAACTGGCGGATCAGCGGATAGTTGGCGCTTTGTAAATCGGCCGGATAGGCCTCCTCTAGCCGCGCCATCGTCAGCTCCATATTGGACTGACCGGAGGCGACAAAGACATCGCCAAAATAGACATCCTGCACTTTGAGCTGATTCTGGCCCTGAAATTCCAGCAGATGCGGCCCGCCGGCCTGTTGTGGCGGCAAAGTCAATTGCCAGCGACCGTGCTGGTCTGCGATGACGGCGCCATTGTTGACGATAGTGCCGTTGAGCCGGACTGTGACCTGTTCGCCCGGCGCCGCATAACCCCACAGCGGCAGCGGCTGGTCGCGCTGTAATACCAGATGATCACTGATCAGTTTAGGCAGGCGGATGTCCGCCTGCAGCGGGGCGGCGATGAATAACGTCAGCAGGGCGGACAACAACAGCTTTGGCATCAGTCAGTTCCTTGGCTAGATTGCACAAAACTCCAGACTGCCACGTGCCAGCGGCAGGTCAAGCCATTTGGCAGTTAAGGTCAGCCGGTCGCGAAATTTCGTAAAACTACTGAAACTCAGCCTTGCCAGTTAAAGCCAGCCACGCTGGCGGGCAATGCGAGCAGCATCGACGCGGTTGGCAGCATTGAGCTTATTAATCGCATCGGACAAATAATTGCGCACAGTGCCTTCTGCCAGAAACAACAGCGCTGCAATGTCACTGGTACTTTTGCCTTCACTGCACAGCCGCAGCGCGCGGCGTTCTTTGTCGTGCAGCGGATTGTCCTGCCCCAGTGCCAGCATCGCCAGTTCCGGCGCGATGACTTTGCCACCGGCCATCACTTTATCGATGGCGGCCAGTAATTCCGTGGCCGGGCTGTCTTTTAGCACAAAACCGTCGACACCGGCCTGCAAGGCACGGCGCACGTAACCGGCTCGCGAAAAGGTGGTCAGGATCATCAGTTTGCAGCGCTGGCGCTCTGGCTTATGCTGTTGTTCCTGCTGCAGCATTTCCACCAGTTCCAGCCCGCTGAAACCGGGCATTTCAATATCGGTGAGCAGCAAATCAAAGCGCTGCTGGCGTAGCAGTTGCCGCGCTTGCTGGCCGTCTTGCGCTTCAGTGACCTGATGCTGGCCGAGCATCCGCAATAAGGTCGCCAGCGTGCTGCGTAAAATGGCCTGATCTTCAGCGAATAAAATGTTCATGCGGCGTGCTCCCTGAAAGCGGGTGTTTGCTGACAAGGCCAGCGTAAAACAAAACGGGTTGGTGCCAGCTGCCAGCTGAAGCTACCGCCGAGCGCTTGCAGGCGCTGGCGGATGCCGGTCAAGCCGCTGCCGGGTTCCAGTTTGCTGCACTGACCATTGTCCTGCAGTTGCAGTTGCCAGTAGTGACCATCGCTGCTGGCCTGCAAACGGGCCTGCAAACATAGTTCATTGCCATTGCTGTGTTTTAACAGGTTGGTGCAGAGCTCGGTCAGGCAGAGTTCCAGCTCCGGCGGGCTTTGCGCGGCCAGCGTGGTTAAATCCGCGTCGACCAGACAATTCCAACCGTTGCTGCGCAGTAACGCCAACAATTCTGGTAACAGCACATCCAACCCTTGCTGACGGTAACCGCTGATGGTCTGGCGGACCTGCAACAAGCTATGCCGCGCCAGTTGCTGTAATTCTGCCAGCTGCTGCCGGGCCGCCTGCGGTTGTTGTTGTGCCAGCCAGACGTCGGCAAGCTCGGCTTTTAGCGCAATACTGGCCAGGCTATGCCCGAGTAAATCATGTAAATCGCGGGCGATGCGCTCGCGTTCCAGCTGGCGGGCCATCAACTGCAGTTCGGCGTCGCTGCGCTGCTGCGCCTGCTGATGTTGCAGGCGCATCCGCTCAACGATACCGGTAACACTGACACCGAGCGCCACAATGACAGCGTAGGCCTGTAACCACAGCATCGGGTGCCACAGCCACAATACCGCGGCCTGCCATAGTAATAACGTCAGGATGGCCGCGACAAAACGGCCGCCGCTCAGCCAAAAACCGAGGAAAAAACTGATATAGGCAAACATCGCCATACTGCCGCTATTGAGTGGCGTCACCGCACTGGCGATGGCCCATAACCCAGCCAGCCACCACCAGCGCTGCTGTGGCTTGGCCTGATCAAGCTTCTGATAGATAAACAAAAAAGCGCCGAGCGCTAACGTCAGAATGGCCCATTGCCAGAGTGCTGTAGGTTGCAGCAGCGGCGGCAGGAAATAAAAACCGAGGTATACCAGATAACCGCGGCGCATGGCGTTTGTTTGCATGGTTCGCTCCCAGACAAGAAAAACAGCACCGGGCAGGCACAGCCCGGTGTTGTTGTGGGTATGACGCTGTGGTGTTTAAGCGCCTTGCAGCAGCTGTTTCGCCCAGCCATAGTCCGGGGCCAATTGCAGCGCCTGTTGCCAGTCGGCTTTGGCACCGCTCAAGTCGCCGTCTGCTTTTTTCGCCAGACCGCGCCAGACATAAGCTTCAGCCTGGCCCCAGCAGATGTCCTGACAAGGTGCTGCGAAGGCGCTAATGGCGGCATTGGCGTGTTGTAGCGCGGCTTTTTTATCGCCGCCAAATAAGGTGGGAGTCTGATAAGCCAGAATCGCGGCAGCCAGCGTGACGCGCGGGTTTTGCGGCTGCAGCGCGGTCGCGGTAGCCAGCGCTTTGCTGGACAGCTGACCGTAATACATGCCTTTAATCGGGTAATAACCCGCTTGCATGCCGCGGGTCAGCGCCAGCAAAGCCAGTGCTTCCGTTTTTAAAGTTGCTGCCGGTTCACTGGCGATCAGCTGCTCCAAGCGCTCGGCAGCAGCGGATAAAGCCGGCTTTAACACCGCTTCATCTGCCCGCACCGATGCGGTGACCGCCAGGCGATATTGCGCATAAGCGAACTGATAATCGTCCTGCGCCTGCTGACTGAATTGCTGCAGGGCCTGGACATCCAACTGTTGGCTGGCGAGGTCAATCGCATGCAGTGGATTCGACACCACCTCAGCAGCAGGTGCCAGCTGACTTACGGTGAGTGCGCCCATTAAAAAGACTGAACGCAAAGCCAGACGCAGCGATGGGGTAGATGAAGTGTGTTTCGATGCAATAGGTGTTGTGGTCGTCATGATATGTGCTCCTGAAAAACGCCACCCTGGCGTTGTTGCAAGCATGATGGCGCGCCGGCAGGCAGAGCGGCAGTGTCAGACATCAGCAAGAGCGGGTGACAAATGTCAGGAGTTTGGGGCATGCGGGGCATTGATATCATCAGGCATTGCGTTTCTGGCGCAGGGTTAGCGCGCCATCAGGACAGCTTTTGGTGAGATGTTGTGATCTTTACGTTTGGGCGTCGCCGAGCAATATCTGGACTGTAACTGAGCTTTGAGCCAGTTGCGGGCTTTGGTGACAACCGTTGTGCGACAACCGTTGTGCGACAACCGGTGGGTTTCGCTTTGCTCTACCCACCCTACGAGCCACCGGCCAGATCGTCGGGGGCAATGAGAGAAGCGAATTGCACCTTTGATACCCGTCGTAGCATCAAACAGCCTGAACGGAATGTCTGCAATTCGCTCAACGCCGCTATCCCCAAACTGCAACAAAGCCAGCATCGGCAGTCACGGAGTGAGCGATCAAAAGTGAGCGCGGGAGGCGCGAACGGGCGAACGCAGTGCTGGCGGTGTTGGCTTTGCCCCGATAAATGGGCTTTCTGACAAACATGCCATCCCCAGCCTCAACAATGCCCACTTCGGCTGCCGGAGTCTGGGTGACGGCCACCACCTGGCGTGCTATTGCCCGCCGCCACAGATCCCGTTGCCTTCGTTCTCGGTCAAACGAACTCTGGCCAGCTGGATTTGCAGGCCTTTGCCGGCGCTCATCAGCAATGGATGACTGATTTTGGTCAGGTCAAAGGCTTTGTTGTTGTCA
>JAIXSW010000255.1 GCA_027484495.1 Gammaproteobacteria bacterium | reverse complement strand
CAAATCTGGACTACGTTGGCACGGATAGCTTCACCGAAGATGGCAGCGCTGTAATCGGAACCACCGCGACCTAAGGTCGTCGTTTGATTGCTGCTGTCAGCGCCAATAAAGCCTTGTGTGACAATAATTTGGGATTGCAGCAGCGGCGTCAGATATTGCGCGCTGAGCGCTGCGATTTGCGCGATTTGTGGCTCACCTTTCCCAAAACGCGAATCTGTTCGCAGGACCTGGCGCACATCAAAACTGCTGACGGCAGCACCACGCTCGGCCAACACTTGCGCAAACAACACCGAACTTAACCGCTCACCAAAGGATTGCACCAGATCTTTTTCGCTGTCGGTAAAAGCCACAGTGCGGCCAATCAGCGTTTTCAGTTCCAGTAGCAGCTGTTCTATCGCTGCGCCTACCGCAGCTTGTTGCTGCAGCTTTTCCAGCACGGCATAGGTAATGCGCTCGATGCCAGTGTAATGGGCAAAACGCCCTTCAATGATATCTTCTTTGGTGATAGCCACTAACAGGTTGGTAACACCAGAGCTGGCGCTGACCACAACTAAACGGATCGCAGGATCAGCAAGCACGATATCCGCGCAGCGCGACATGGCAGCGAAATCTGCCACTGAGGTACCGCCAAATTTGGCGACGATAAATTGATTAGACAAGGTGTCTCTCCTTATGAACAAAATAAGCAGAGCATGGCATTTGCAGAGCAACAATCAGATACAACAAACCCCGGACGCAGCAGCGCGGTGTTGTTGTCTACTTGCAGACACAACAAAGGCCAGAAGCTCTCCACCGAAGTTTCAGGTGACAGTCGCAGGGATTCAGCCCTGACAACCGAAAAACATGCTGCTATGGCAAGTTTTCCTCGGCGTTCATCCCCCTCCTTCAGTCTCCGGTGTATAGCCACCTAAACTGAATTACCTGGTGAACGCTCCTCTTCTGGTCTATCAGAATGATTGACGCCGCTACCTTACCCTGACTTGGCACAAAAGGCAACAGCCTTTTAGACGTCTGTAATAAAATTACAGAATTTGCCAAAACGGCACTGATCGCGCCACGAGTTTCGGCTGGAAAATCGTGACAAACAGCGACACCGTTTGCACAGTGCGATCCTATTTGGCGATAAAAAAACGGCGCCGTAGCGCCGTTTTTCCTCGATGCATCAATTAACCGGCAAATTGCCCGAAGACATAAACGCCCGCATACCCGAGGCTGTAACACAACAGCAGGTAGCCACCCATTTTCAGATAGCTGCCAAAGGTCAGTTCTTTTAACTTACTCATCGCGATAATACCGGCCGCAGAACCGATGATCAGTAATGAACCACCAACACCCACGGCGTAGGTCAATAACAGCCATTCCGCAGTGCTCAGCACCAGATCTGCTTTTAACAGAGCGGCAGTTAATGGCACGTTATCGATCAATGCAGAAGATAAGCCCATCAGGTAGTTTGCCTGTACCGGCGGCAGCAAAGCGTAAAGGTTGGTGAAATTCTGCAGGAAATTCACTTCTTTCAGCACGCCAACTAACAACAGCACGCCTAAGAAGAACAGTAATGTTTCAAATTCCACTTCCCGCACATAGTTCAAAATACTTTGTGTGGCTTTTTTGCGGAACAAAAACTGGGCGCTGAGGAACATCAAACCCAAACCAAACAGGAATGTCAGCACCGGTGGGATCGAAAACAGAATGTTGAACACTAAGGTCGCGAAGATAGTGCCAACGAAAATTCCGGCGATCACCGCATCACGTTTTTCAAACGGCTTGGTATTTTTTTCTACCGTCAGCGCCTGATCCATGCCGCGCGATAACAAAATCGCCAATAGCATCACAGCACCAAAAGCCGGCGGCACCAGCCACAGCAAATTCGGGATGGTTACTTTGTCCGCAAGGAAGAACATCAGTGTAGTGACGTCACCGGTGATCAGCGATACACCACCGCTGTTGACTGCGAAAATAATCAGCGCACCAAATTTGATTTTTTTCGCTGCTTCGAGCTTCACACCGGAAATTACCGCAATGGTGACCAGCGTCGCCGTCACGTTGTCGGCAAAAGACGAAAAAACAAAGGCAAAAGTTGCGACGATAAACATCAGTTTACGTTCGGTCAGTTCAGACGGCAGAATGCGCTGAACCAGCTGGGCAATAAAGCCTTTGCTGTTTAAATAGGCGACAAAAGTCATTGTTGACATTAAAAATAACCACAAGGTGGCGATTTCTAACAAATTGTGTTCCAGCTGATGCTGAACATGCTCACGCGAGGCATCACCGTCAGCAAAAATAAACAGTAAAATCCAGCACAGAGTACCGAAAAAAAGTGTCGTTTTTGCCTTGTTTACGTGGATAATATCCTCTATAACGATCAGCACGAAGGCTAGTGCAACCAAGCCCAGTAAAATACCCGTTAGCATAAATGACCACCCGCAATTATTAATAAATTATGAAATATTGTCGGAGCGGCATTCTAGCACCGCGGTTCGTCGCACTCTACTGGAAATTGGTCGTATCTCCTTTAATCAGTCAAATAACCACCGGATGAAGTTGACCCCTCATGTTATCAGCCAAAAAAATACTGAAATGCCTGGATGACGACTGGCCGGTACTCGAAGCGCTGGCCAACCGCAGTCAGCTCTACAGCTTTAGTTTTCAGGACGTGCAGGCGTTATTCAGTCGCTATTTTCCGCAATTGTCCAGCGAACAGGTCTTCCGCGAAGCACAAAAGCTGCTGGCACAGGACATTCTGATCCCACAGGCCAAATCCAGCCAACTGGAACTGAACCGCTCGGTACTGGAGTTTATTCAGTTTCTGACCCAGGAACACAATCTCGGCACTGTCGGTGATATCCAAAGCCGCATCGACGAACTGGACCGGCTGCGCGCCCGCCTCGATGGTGCGGTCCGGCAAAAAGATGTGCACGAGATGCGCCGGTTTGTCCGGCTGATGGACGAACGGGTGCGTGAAGTGGTCAAACATTTTCGCAAAAATGAAAGTGCCATTTTACATCTGGTCGATAAAGCCAAAGCCGATGACAGCAATATGTCACTGGCACGCCGTTACGCCGCCGTGATGGAAGCTTTTGATGAATATATCGAGCCGGTGCTGCAGATGATCGACATCAATGGCCCGTTTCAGCACAGTATTGAAACGCTGGAACATTGTCTGTCTGATTTAGTGCAGTTTATTGAAGACACTGGCTTTATGTCCGGTGACAAAGAGCCGCTGGTGCAGCTGCGCACACGTTTGCTCGACATGAACCAGATTGGCCGTGAATCGCTGACCCGTAGCACTGATGTGTTGATGCCGCTGCGCGAAGAACTGCGCAAAAACACTTTGATCTCGCGAAATGCCAGTCTGGTCCTCGCGACTTTGCGCAAACAGGGCTTTGAGCCAACGATGGAACAGCTTGCGGCTAAATTCAGCTCGGATCACCAGAAATTCAGCCTTGGCAGCGCCAACCAAATCACCAGCTATATGGCCGAACTGGTCGACTACCAGGACGACAACTATCAGTTGCCGGATGCCGTCGACAGTCAGCCCGGTGCCAATATCCGCGTACCGGATCTGCAGGACGTATTGAAATCAGCGCGCACGCAAAAATCCAATACCGATTTATCCAAATGGCTGGCGCATAGCTACCCGCAACTGCCGGTCGACGAATTATTATTTTTATATCAGGAACTCAGTCGCGCTCCGGCGTTAAAACTGGAACATCAGGACGACGTCAGTGAAATGGAAGTCAATGGCTTCCGGCTGCGCCTCCATCCTTTTGTCACCCGCCACAGCGACAGGACATAAATGATGCAGATTGATCTCGAAAAATTGCCAAATCTGGCAGACATCTCTAAACGCCTGACCACCGGTTATCACATCAGTGAACAGGACTTTGCGCTCTGGACTGAACTTGACGCGAATGAAGACGCCTACAGCGCGCTGTTTGCTGCACTTGGCAATCAACTGAAACGCGACAGCCGTGGTTTTTTCTATTTTGATGTCGACGACGCGACGGTCAATATGGGTAAGATTTCGCGGTTGTTTGCGCTGACGACTTACGCTTTGGTCGAGTTTTTTGCCGATCAGGGTCAGGACCCATTGCGCGCGCTATTCGAAACCGAAATTAATCACGAGATTTTATCCAGCATTTTACAGCAGCAATATCACCTGTTCGAACAGCTGGAAATTTACTCCGCCACCGATTTAAAACGTGAAGTCGGCAACCGGATGCTGCGGTATGGTTTTGCCAAAACGCAGGGCGACAATTTTAAGTTGTTGCCACCGTTATACCGTTATCTCGATGCATTAGTTGCCGTCGATTCATTAGCCGAAGAAGAGGGCCACACCAATGTCTGAGTTATATGGCTTAACCAAACTGGCCCTGTTAAACACCGCCGGCTATGCCAAATGTGTCATTCCGCTGGATGACGCCGCATCGATTTGTGCGCCAAATAACACCGGTAAGAGCTCGGTGATCAATGCGCTGCAGTTTCCGTTGATTAACGATTTACGGCTGACCGAATGGGACGGCCACGATCTGGACGAAACCCGTAAGTTTTATTTCGGTACCGATCAGAGTTATATCCTGCTCGAAGCCAATCTGCCGGAAGGCCCGGTAGTAATTGGTGTGGCTGGTCTTGGCAAAATTGCCGGCTACCAGTTCCAGTATTTCTGTTATCGCGGCAAACTCGACCTGGCACATTATGTCAGCGAAAACAGCATCATCCGCTACAACAAACTCGATCATCACCTGCGTAACTTAGGCTTTGAGCCACTGGAATTAAAGCCGTCGGAATTAAACGCGATGCTGACCGGCGGTGCCACACCATACGACAGCAAAATCAATTTGCGGATGATCCCGCTGACCAACGTTAGCGATGCGCCGGTGTATAAAGACATTTTCCGCCGCATTCTGAACCTGCACCGTCTGACGGCGCAGGACGTCAAACGCCTGTTATTGCCGGTGTTTGCCCGCCATTTAAGCGACCCGAAAGTCGATTTTTATACGGTCTGGCACAATGCATTCGAAAAGGTGAACCGCGACCGGCGCGAACTCAAAGCACTGGAAAATCAACAAGAAGCGGTTGAAGCCTTAGAAAATCTGCTCGACAACCGCGCAGTACTGAAAGGTCGCCTCGCCGCCTATGCACCAAAACTGGATAAAGCCCTGATTGAATTTCAGAGTTACCTGGACGAGCAACAGCAGGAACTCGGCTCGCAACTGGAAGCGCTCAGTCAGGAAAAACATCAGCTGGAAGACAAGCAGCGGCTTTATGTCGGCCAAATCAAAGAGTTATCTAGCAAACAACTGGGCCTGAAAACCTGGTTTGACGAACATGATGCGTTAGCACAGCGTTTTGGCCTGACCAACTTGCCGACGCTGCAGTCGAATCTGGCCAATATCCGCGCCCAATACGAGAGCTTAAGTCATAGCCTGCAAGGCGCTGCTAACTTAAATCCGGCGACGCTGGCGCACCAGCAACAGCAGACGCAGAAACAACTGAAAAGTCTGAAACTGCAGCTGAAAAACCTCGAATACAACCTGTATTCCCGGCTGCGCGAAGATTTGTCACTCGGTGAAGTACAGCAGCTGACCAAGTTACTGAACCCGGATGTGCTGTCGTTATCAACGGCCAGCGGCGGCGATGTGGTGATTAGCGACGACGATGCGTTTGCCGAGCAGCTCGGCCTTATTGCCGACGCCTTCAAAGGCGGCAAACTGCATCTGGCCGGCATCAGCATCGATTTAAGCCATTTAGCGGCGCCGGATATGGCCGGTAGCGAAGGTAAAATTCAACTCAAAGAGCAGATTGAAGCGCTGCAGCTGACGCTCGCCACCTTAGAGCAACAAGCAGATGTCGCCCAGGATTTTACCGGCAAAAGCCGCGAAAAAGAACGTTTGTATCAGGATATGCTGCAAGCAGAAGAAGACCTGAAACGTTTTGCCCGCTACAGCGAAATGGCGCAGCTGCTCGACGAGCAGCAACTGTTATCCGAACAGCTGACGCAGGAAGAAGAAATTGTGCACGAACAACTGGCGCAAGTGCAGCAAAAAGCCAGCAGCCTGTCGGACCGGCGCAATCTCATCACCAACAAACAAGATCAGCTGAAACGTCAGCTGGAACGTATCGAACACGAGAAAAAAGATCGCATCGACTTCCAGCTCGATTTCTATTCCGGCCGGGTAACGCCCTATCCGATTGAGATCAATCTGGAATACGACAATCTGTCCGATGAGCTGCGCAGCTACAACAAACACTGTCAGGAGCTGAAGCTGCTGGAGATCAACATTAAAAATACCTATTTGTTTATTTTTAATGCCGGCATCAGCAAGTTTGAGGCGGAAACCGATGAAGAAAGCAAATATCAGAAACTGATCAGTGCTTTTCATCACCTCGACAAAGAACGTGAAGCGATTGAACGGCGCGCCCGTGTCGCGCTGACCGAAGTGGCCAGTACGCTCAAAGGGTTACGCTCAGATTTAGAGCGACTGCACCGCGAGCTGAACAGCTTTAACCGCGGCATCTGGCGCCATCAGATCTCGAACCTGCAGGATTTTAAAATCGAGATCGTTGACCGCAAAGTCTTAGTCGGCCATATCGATACCATTTTGGCGACTTCGGATGCCTATCAACAAGGCGACACGCTGGATTTATTAGCGCCGGGTGTTACCAGTGCTGAGCGCGATATCAATTCAGCGAAAGATTATCTGATCCAGGCCGCCAGCGAAAAAGGCGGTCTGACCCTTTCCGATCTGTTTGATATCCGTTTTAAAGTGGTTAACCGCGCCGGCGATGTCGAGTTCTTCGACAAAATAGATTCAGCAGGTTCCAACGGCACCCGCATCACGATTAAGTTATTGTGTGGCATGCTGTTTATCCGCCAGTTGCTGGCTGAGCGCGAACGCGGAAAATACCGTATTCCGATTTATATCGACGAAGCCGCCGACATCGATCCACACAACCAGCAGGCACTGATTGAAACGGCGCTGAATTTTGGTTTTGTGCCGATTTTTGCCTCGGTCAAACCACAGACCAGCTGTCGCTATATTGTGCCCATCCGTACCGTAAAAAATGGCGCACAAAACTGGGTCGACGAAAAAGACTGGATCATCTGTGAACAACTGCCAAGTCAGGATACAGTTATTGCTGCAGCTGACATATTGGACGAAAATCAGCCAGTTGATGCCTGATTGTCACCTGATTGTAGCCTGGGGCCGGAACTTCCGGCCCCAGGCCGCAGCCCAATAGGCAAATAATGCGTAACCCGCTACACTGAGCCGGTCGCTGACGACAGGGAGTTCGTATTCTGCCTTTTCTCAAGCCTTTGAATTTATTACTACTATGTCTGTGTCTCCCAACGCTTTTTTTCAGCGTAAAGGCCCAGGCTGCCAATCGCATTGAATTCACAGGCGTGACCCTCGAACGCCGGCAGAATATTGATCTGTATTTGTCGGCATTTAGTCCCGCCCAAATCAATAAATCAGCCCGGTTTAAAAACCGCGTGGCACGTGAAATCAAACAAGCGCTGCGTGGCCTCGGCTACTATCAGGTATTGATTGAATTTAAAGATAAATCCGACGGTCAAGACTATGTGTTACTGGCCAAAATTACTGCCGGTAAATACGTATTTATCGATGTTGCAGATATACAACTCAATGGCGAAGCCGTACGGGATGCGGAGTTTCTGGCGCTACAAAAAGCCAAAGCACCGCGCAAAGGCGAGCGGATGCACCATGGCATCTACGAAGATTACAAAAAAGCCTTACTCAGTCTGTCGCACCGCAAAGGTTATTTTGACGCCGAGTTCACTCGCGCTGAACTGGAGGTCACACCTGGCGACCGGCGCGGCAAAATGCATCTGCATTTTCACAGTGGTCCGCGCTACCGCTTTGGCGACATCACATTCGTCGGCGGCCAGATCCGCGACGCCCGGCTACAAACGTTATTACCATTTAAAAGCGGTGATTTTTATTCGGCCGAACGGCTGGCCAAACTCAGTCAAAATCTGGCCAATACGCTGTGGTTTGGCAGTGTGGACCTCATCGCTGATCCCGATAACCGTAAAGACGGCGCATTGCCGTTAACCATTGAACTGCAGCCCGCCGTCAGAAACAGTGTTGAAACCGGTCTTGGCTATGCCACTGACGTTGGCGCGCGACTCAAAGCCAGCTGGTTCAAGCCCTGGGTGAATGACCGTGGCCACAGCCTTAATGCAGACTTAGAACTGTCACAGCGTGAACAAAACCTGGAGACGAGTTATAAATTCCCGCTACGCGATGTCGCCAATGACTATTACCAGTTATCTTTCGGCTATAAAAACAAAGACTTACTTGATACCGACAGCACCAGTTATAACCTCAAGGGGGAACGCCACTGGCTGCTGAGTAATCAATGGCAACGGACGCTGTCACTGCGCTGGCTCTACGAAGATTATGTGCAGGGCGCACAACGCGACACATCCAACCTGGTGCTGCCGGGCTTTGCTTTTAGTCGGAACCGGGACACCGGCGGCAGTATGCCACTGGATGCCGACAATTATTTGCTGTCGGTCGAAGCCGCTAATACCAGCTGGGGTTCCGATACCGACTTTATCCGGCTCTACGGTCGGGCTGGTTGGATTGGGTCGTTTAGTGAAGACCAACGTTGGCTGGTCAGGATGGACGCCGGCGCAATATTACAGGAACAAATTGCCAACATTCCGCCATCGTTACGCTTTTTTGCTGGTGGTGACAGTAGCTTACGCGGCTATGGTTATCAGACGATAGCGCCGCTCAATGCTGAGCAGGAACTAATAGGCGGTATTCGGCTGGCGACCGTTAACCTCGAGTATCAGCATCGGGTCCAAGGCGATTGGTGGCTGGCGCTGTTTACTGATTACGGCAGTGCATGGAACGATCAACCGGACTGGAAACAAAGTGTCGGCATTGGCGCGCGCTGGGCGTCTCCGGTCGGGCCGATCCGGCTGGACCTTGCCTACGGCATGGACCATGAACCCAATGGCCGGTTCCGTATTCATTTCACGCTGGGGCCGGAATTATGAGTCAGCCAACGCCACAGGCATCTGTGTCCGCTCAGCCGACCGCAGCACCGGTTCGCGGCAACAAGTCAGTTTGGCTCTGGCTGCGACTGAGTGTTTTATCCATGCTGCTAGTAGTGTCGTCGGTGCTGGCGTTGTTTGGCAGCAGCCCTGGTCTGCAGTTGCTATGGCTGCTTCAGCCCCAACTGCTACCCACACTGCAGATACAGCAGGTGAGCGGTGACTTGTGGCAGGGCGTGCAGATCAGACAACTGCAGTATCAGCAGCCGGATCTGCAGGTTGCGGTGGCCGAACTGACGCTGAAAATTGATTTAAGCTGCCTGTGGCAACGTCAGCTGTGTTTGCCGCTGGTGCAGGTCACACAACTTCAGGTCAATCAGACGCTGTCTGAGTCAACAGAGACGACCAGCTCCACCGAGCCGGCAGCGAGCAGCCTGCAGCTGCCTTTGAGTGTCAGCATTGGCCGGTTAGAGCTCAGCGACAGCACGCTTCAGTTGCCGGCACAGCATATTCGGCTTGGTCATGTACAAACAGCTGTGGATCTGACAGCGCAGCGGCTGACGTTGCAGAGCCTGACGCTGGCAAACAGCAGGCTCAGTTTGCAGAAAGACCAGAGTAACAGCGCTGCCAATAACCCCATGCCGGCCTTGTTGCAACTGCAATTACCGCTGGAACTGGCGCTGCCAGACCTACATGTGACCGATTTTACCCTGCAGCAAGACCAACAGCCTTTGCTGCAACTGCAGTCATTGCAAACCGATGTGCTGCTCAGTGCAAATCAATGGCAATTACAAAACACGCAGCTGCACCTGCAGCAGCCTGTTCTGCAAGCCAGCGGTGATTTGTTGCTCGATAGACTGGCGCAGCAACTGGCGTTGCAGCTGCAACTGGAAGCGAGCCATGCGCAGCTGTCAGCACCAGTGAAGATCAACATCGACGGCCGTGGCGGCCTGGCCGCATGGCAACTGCAACTGAACAGCACAAGTCCGTGGCCATTGGAACTCGAACTGAAAACCGATCTGTTAAGCCCGGCATTGGCTTTTCAGGGGACTTTGCATGGCGACGCTTTACATTGGCCATGGCCAGCGAAAGTCCAAATTCCTGTGACCGCGCCAGCGGATCCTCAATCTGCCACTGCAATAGCGACAAAAGCGGCCCCGCCACCAGCAGATTTGACGTTGCGTCAGCTTGGTATCCAGTTCAGTGGTGATCTGCATCAACAACAGCTGACATTGAGTGTTGCCACTGAGTCGCCGGCCCTGCCCCAGGCCGAATGGACGCTGAGCGCCAGGCAGCACCAAGGCGTAGTGGAACTCAGCGCGCTGCAATTGCGCACACTGAATGGCCAAGCGGATCTCAGTGGTACCCTTAAGTTAAACACGCTGGAGCTGACGGCTGCGTTACAACTCAACGGTCTTCAGCCCGGCCTGTATTGGGCAGATTACCCTGGCGAAATAAGTGGTCAGATCGAACTGGCCGCCAACTTTGCTGCCAATGCTGCCCGCAAATGGCAGCTGCGTGCCAATACGCTGCAGCTCAATGGCGAGCTGCGCGGGCAACCGCTGCTGCTCGACGGTAAATTGACTCTACAACAACCTCGCAGCGGCTTGCTGCAACTGGAAACGCCGGGGCTGAAACTACAGCATGGACCGAATCTGCTGCAGCTCAATGGAGCACTCGCTGAACAACTGACGTTGGATGCGACTTTGCACGTTGCCGATCTGGCACATTCGCTCGCACTGGCCGAAGGCGAAATTGACGCGAACTTTCAGCTACGCGGTGATCTGAAAAAACCTGATCTGCAACTGAGCCTGCGCGCCCAAAAGCTCAGTTATCTGGATGATTATTCGCTTGCGGAATTGACGGCCAGTGCCACGTTACCGGCTATGGGTGAAAAGAACAGTCAAATCAGTTTGAACGCAAAAAACGGTCAGGCGCCCGGTTGGCAGTTACAACAACTCGACTGGCAATCCGAAGGGACACAACAACAACATCAGACCCATCTGACTTTAGACAGTCATCAGCTCAAAGCGGTGCTCGCGATGCAAGCCGGCATCAAAGACCAACAATGGCGTGCCAATGTGCAGGAGTTTCGACTGCAATCCGACATGGGCGATTGGCAGTTACAAAATCCATGGTCAGTCCGGCTGGATTTGGCTAGGCAACAGGCAGAACTGGGAACCGCCTGCTGGCTGCAGGCCGACGCATCGATCTGCCTGAGTAAAACCAAGCTACTCAGTACTAAACAAGGTGAACTCGCGCTGCAACTGCAGCAACTACCGCTGAACAGCCTCGATCCGGTATTACCGCCGAATCTCAGCCTCGAAGGCAGTGTCAGTGGTCAACTGGCAGTGAATTGGCTCAAAGGTCGTTTGTCTGAGCTGAGCTGGCAACTGCAAAGCACAACAGGCTTGCTTCGACATCAGCTCACTACGCCTTTGGATCTGCCCTGGCATGATCTGAGATTAACTGGTGGCCTGAAAGACTTTCAGTTAACCGGCAATTTGCAGGCGATTTTATCTAAAGACAGCGCCATTGCCGCGAATGTTGACATCAAAGCGTTAAACAGCGCAGCGCCAACGGTCAAAGCCAATTTACAGCTGGCGCCATTGTCGCTGACATTCCTGCAGCCGGTGTTTAACGAATACAGTAAATTTGATGGTCTGCTCAGCGCAAACCTGCGGGCCGACGGTGCACTGGCCAATCCGGCGATTTATGGCAGTCTGGCTATTGATGCGCTGCAACTGACCGGGCAACAAGCCCCACTCGAGCTGACTAAAGCCAATCTGCTGGCCAGTTTCCGCGGTTTTGCGGCCAGTCTGAACAGTGACTGGCAAACACCGGAAGGCCGACTCAGTGTCACTGGCGATGCAAATTGGCTGACGCCGGACGCCTGGTTCAGTCAGATCGACGTCAAAGGCGATAAACTGCAGTTGCAGTTGACCGATGCGGAGCTGACCATCAGCCCGCAACTGCGACTGACCGCCAGCCCTCACTCGGGCCAGATCAGTGGCAATATTGATATTCCGGCCGGTAACATCCGTTTTAACAGCCTGCCGGAAAATGCCACCAAAGTCAGTGCGGATGAAATTGTGATCTCGGCGCAGCAACGTGCCGGCGAAAAATCAAACTGGACACTAAGCTCCGATATCCGTCTGAAAATTGGCGAACAGGTCCGTCTGGCCGCTTTTGGTCTGAAAACCCGTTTGCAAGGTGATTTGCGCGTCCGCCAGCAAGGCATGGTACCGACGCTGCATGGCCAGGTTCAGCTCAAGGACGGCAGTTTCCGCGCCTATGGTCAGGACTTAAAATTGCGCAAAGGCCGGCTGACCTTTAATGGCCCGGCCAGCCAACCTTTGCTGGCCATTGAAGCGATCCGCAATCCGGAAAAAACCGAAGATAATGTGATTGCCGGCCTGCGCGTCAATGGCTTAGCCGACACCCCTTTGGTTGAAGTGTTCAGTGAACCCTCTAAACCACAGGCCAACGCACTGGCTTATCTGCTACTGGGACGGGATATTGGCAGCAGTGCCGGCGATGGCGCGGTCACCACCGGCTTGATTGGCATCGGCATCGCCAATTCGGGGCAACTGGTTGGCGCCATTGGCGAAGCCTTTGGCATCTCAGATCTGAGTCTGGATACAGCCGGCAGCGGTGACAAATCCAAAGTGACAGTCAGTGGTTATTTATCCCCAAGGCTGCAGGTCAAATATGGCGTCGGGATCTTCAGTCAGTTTGGCGAGTTTACGCTGCGCTACCGGCTGATGCAGCAGGTGTATGTCGAGGCGGTACAAGGCCTCGCGACCTCGGTTGATGTGTTATATAAAATGGAATTCGATTAGCGCTGGTTCTCCGGCCTGCAGCGGCTGGTGCGCCAGCCGCTGCCGATGTTACGCCGGCTTGTGCAATAACAGGTGCTGATAACGCCCCAACGACGCATAAGGTTCGGTGCGGTTGTAACGCAGTTCCACTTCCAGTAACTTATCGAATTCACTTTCCTGCTCTGAGCGGTCACGCAGATAATCATGGAAACAGCGCACACCGGTTTTACTGAGCTGAACAAAACCAACATCCTGACACCATTGACTGACCTCACGTGGATCCAGCGGATTCTGTGGGCTCAGACTGACTTTTTTCTTGTACGCCAAATCGCGCAGCACATAATTAAAGTTACCATAGACAATGTTCGAAAAACGTTTGGCATCAATGTTATAGAACATCAGGCTCAACACGCCGCCAGGTTCTACCAGCTGCCATAACTGATCGATCGCCTGTTGCGGATCTGCCAGCCACTCCAGCACGGCATGGCAGAGCACCACCGGCGCAGCAAATGCCTGCTCAGTCAGTTGTTGCAGGGACAAGTGATGGATCTGCAAACTGAGTTGCTGCTCTGTTGCGGCCTGCTGCGCCAGTGCCAGCATTTCAGCGGATAAATCGGTCAACGTCACCTGGTGGCCCTGAGCGGCCAGCCATAACGCCAGCTGGCCTTGCCCACCGCCCACATCCAACACCCGGGTTGTCGCCTGATTTAACACGGGCAGTTCCAGTAAATCACGCTGCAACACCAGTTGGCGCAAGCGGCCTTTCGTCGTGTTATAGATATTCTGCTGGAATTTGCCGGCAATACTGTCAAAATTGCGGTCCGACTTGGTTTTTACTGTAGTTTTTCTGGTCATAAACTCATGGATCTGTTGATTAAATTGTTGCTGACGCCGGTAGTGCAGCTGCTGTTGTTACTGTTGCTGTGTATGTGGGCCGCCTGGCGACACAGTCATCATCTGAAAAAACTGCTGTTCCTGCAACTTGCATGCGGTCTGCTGCTGACCAGCAAACCGACTGCCGACTGGCTTGCCGCTCCGCTGGAACTGGCCTATCCGGCCTTTGCACAGCAACAGGTTAAGCATATTGCGGTGCTTGGCTGCAGCCATGCCAATGCTACATTTTTACCGATCAGCAGTCAGGCCGACCCCTGCAGTAGCGCCCGATTACTCGAAGCGATCCATATTTGGCGCCAGCAGCCGCAGGCACTGGTGCATCTGAGTGGCTCGATCAAAGAGCGGCGCGAAGCACATACTGAGGTGGCCCGGCGGTTTTTAGTCGCTTTGGGTGTGCCTGAACAGCAGATCCGCCTGCATCCTGATGCGACCGATACTGAAGGCGAGATCGCATTATTAATCAAGACCATCCCTGCGACTGAGCCGATGGCATTAGTGACTTCTGCGATGCACATGCCCCGCGCGATGCGCTGGTTTGCCAGTGCACAGCGACACCCGATCGCAGCACCCGCCGATTATCACCTGCGCCGCAATCCTGAAGATTCGTTGCGCTGGCAAGCCTGGTTGCCAACCGTCAATGCGATGGAGACTTTTGGCTACGCATTTTATGAGTACGCCGGCTTGCTGGAACAGCACATTCGTCTGCACCAGCTTAACCGCCAGCCCGCCAATTAAGCCGGATTATAGATATCGCTGAATATCACTTCGATACCGGTCTCTGCTGCCAACCATTCACCCAGCGCCTGGATGCCATAACGTTCGGTGGCGTGATGACCGGCGGCGATAAAATGAATGCCCTGCTCGTTAGCACTATGAATAGTTTGCTCGGACACTTCGCCGCTGATAAACAGTTGTGCGCCGGCAGCTGCCGCCTGGTCGATATACCCTTGCCCACCACCGGTACACCAGGCGATTTGTGTTATGGCGCCGATCCCGGCGTCATGGACAAACACCTGCCGGCCCAGCTGCTGCTGTAGCAGCGCCACTATTTCAGTTAAGGCTTGTGGTTCAGCCAGACTGGCTTGCCTGACCACTCCCACCGGTTCCACGCTGGTTAAGGCGCTGATCTCAGTCAACCCCAGCAAAGCGCCAAGTCTGGCGTTATTGCCAAGCTCTGGATGAATGTCCAGCGGCAAATGGTAGGCCAACAGGTTAATATCATGCTGTAACAAGGTCTGCAGCCGGCGCTTTTTCATCCCGGTGATTTCACTGCTTTCGCCTTTCCAGAAATAGCCATGATGCACCAACACCGCGTCGACCTGTTCAGCAACAGCCCGGTCCAGCAGCGCCTGCGACGCCGTCACCCCGGTCAGCACTTTACGGATTTCGCTGCGGCCTTCGACTTGCAGCCCATTCGGGCAATAGTCGCGCACACGCGTGATCTCTAGTTTCTGGTTCAGCATCTGGACCAACTGGTCACGGCTTAACGGACTATTTTGCATCGGAACACTCCTGCGGTTCTTGTGTGGCCAGTTTATTTTTCGCTTCGATCCACTGCGCCATAAATTTGGTACTGCGATGATGATGGTACTTTAACATGCTGCCGACAAAAGCCTCAGCCCGATGGGTACTCAATTGCTGCTGCACGACTTCGATGCGCTGCCAGAGTTGCGGCTGCAGGAGCCCGGCAGAAAATTGCGCCAGACAAGACGGAGCTTTGTCCTGCGCTTGTTGCCACAGCGATAGCTGCTGATACAAGGCGACGGTTGCATTTAGCAGCGCGGCATCCTCGTTCGCCACCGCGCCCGGAAAATCACTGAAATCTTGTTGCTGACTAATGCCTTCCGCACCAATCTCAGTTGTCACCACCGGCGTTCCATAGCGCATCGCATCAATGATTTTGCCTTTGAGGCCCGCACCAAAACTCAGCGGAGCCAGACAAAGGCGATAATCACGAAACGCCTGTGCAGCATGATCAGCCCAGCCTTTGATGAAAAAACCTTGTTTGGGCGCATGCAATTGAGTGGCTTTGGGCGGCGGATAGGCGCCATAGATATGCAATTCAACGTCAGGCAAGCGGGCGCGCAGCGCCGGCCAAAGCTGCTTCAGCCGCAATACGGCCTGCCAATTCGGTTCATGCCGGAAGTTGCCAATGAAACTGATATGCCGGCGCGCTTCAAAACTCACCGACGTATCCACCGTTGCGTCGTCCAGTAAAAACGGGCAATACAACAGCTGCGAGACCGGCACCTGGTAAAACCCGGTTAATAACCGATGTTCCGCCGTCGAGATGGTCAACGTCAGGTCGCAACGTAAGATTGCCGCCACTTCGCGCATCGCCAGTTCCGAACGCAAGTCTGCTGTCGTCACAGCCCGATTGGCACTAAACGCCTGCTGTCGGGCTAAACGCAGGCAATGCAGGTCTTCACTGTCGAGCAATTTCAGCGCCTGCGGGCAAACTTCGTCGACCCACCAGCCAAATTGTTCTTCCAGCATAAAGCGGTCAAATAACACCACCGCCGGTTGCCATTGCCGCAGTTGGCTGGCAAAACTCTGACAATTGAGCGCCACGCTCGCTTCTTCAATACCCCAGTTGGATAGATCGAAACGGTGAGGTGATTTTTCCGCCGCACTGGCAAAGATAATGCGAAAACCCTGCTGACGATAAAGCTGTAACAAACTCAGCATTCGCCAGCCCGCCGCAGAGGAATTCGGTTCAGGCCAAACATAACCCAGCACCAGTAACAAAGGCATATCAGCCTCCCGAAGACTGTTTATTGCCGCGCATTGTAGCGGTTTCTGCCGACGAGGCAATCCGCGTCGCTGTCGCCGGTTTCATCAGATGTGGTAAGCTGAGCAGACCAGAAACCGTAAAGAGAATTAATTCTGTGGATTTAAGATACCAAGGCTATGACGAAACCCTGCATGCGCTAAGCCACGCAATCGGCGCTGTGTTGAGTGTCATTGGCCTCGGCCTGATGTTATGGCGCCTGCCCGCAGGTGAACCTGCAGCCTTATTTGCCGTGCTGGCATTTGGCCTCAGTCTGATTTTGTTGTACAGCTGCTCAGCCTGTTACCACGCCAGCACCGATGCCAAGCGAAAGGCGTTCTGGCGCAAGCTGGATCACAGCGCCATCTATTTGTTAATCGCCGGCACTTATACGCCATTTACGCTGATTAGTCTGAAAGATAGTTGGGGCTTTTATCTGGTGCTGGTGGTATGGGGCATCGCTTGTCTAGGCGTCGCGCTGGAATTTGTCGCCCATCTGAAGTTTAAACGTCTGAGTCTGATGCTGTATCTGTTGATGGGCTGGCTGGTGCTGATCGCCGCCGGGCCAATGCTGGACCATGTACCTGCTGGAGGATTGTGGTGGCTATTAGCCGGTGGCTTATGTTATTCCGGCGGCGTGATTTTTTATCTGTGGCACAGCCTCAAATACCACCACCTGATTTGGCACTGTTTTGTTCTCGCCGGCAGTATCTGTCATTTCTGGTCCGTTTATCATTATGTGCTATCACCCCAATAATGTCGCTGGCGGCAGACAAACCGCCGCCGGCATCAACCCGGTTCGCCGTTCAGCCGGGCCAGCCGGATCCAGAACTGCGTACCGACGTGTTCGGTGCTGCTAAAGCCAATTTGACCGCCATGGCTTTCGATGATCCGTTTGCAAATCGTCAGTCCAAGACCTGTCCCTTCTTTTGAGCGACTGTCGGAAGCATCTGCCTGTGAGAATTTTTCAAAGATCCGCGGTTTAAACTGATCCGGGATGCCCTGGCCCTGATCGATCACTTCCAGCAACACCATGTCATTCTGCTGCGACAATCGCAGGACCACCGTGCTGTCTGGCGGGGAAAACTTCACTGCATTGGACAGCAAATTATCCAGCACCTGGCGCAAACGCAATGGATCTGCCTGCACCATGACCGCAGACTGCTGCTGGAATTGCATTTCAACCTGCACATGATATCGCAGCGCATAGCTCTGGATACCATGCACTGCGGTTTGACACAGTTCAAACAGGTCGACCGGTTTTAACTGCAACACAAACTTACCGGCTTCAAATTTTTGCACATCCAGCAGGTCATTAATCAGCTGTGATAAGCGCTCACAATTCTGTTGCGCAGTATCGACCAGTTGCCGGTAGGCGTCTGAGCCCAGTGGCACCACGTTCTGCGCGACCAGGCCAATGGCACCGCGGATCGACGTCAGCGGTGTGCGTAATTCATGTGATACTGTGGAGATAAATTCATCTTTGAGTTTATCCAGCCGCTTGAGCTCTTTATTCGCTTTGGCGATCTCCGTCAGGCTTTTCTCCAGCTGCCGGGTCCGCAACGATAACGTCATCGAACTTTCTTCCAGCGCTCTGGTGCGCTCAGTCACTTTTGTTTCCAGAATGAGTTGCGCTTTGGCCCGCTCCTGCACTGAGTTCTGCAGCAATTTATTGATCTGATGGATATGACGTAACCGATATTGATGGAAAGTCAGGATCAACAACATTGTCAGGACAAAACCAAGCACCTGCACAGAGCCATGTT
>JAIXSW010000466.1 GCA_027484495.1 Gammaproteobacteria bacterium | reverse complement strand
TCAGCCGGCAACAGGCTGCGCTGGAGCTGTCCGCCCGGATCGCCAGCAGTATGGCCGAGCTCAGCATGCATAACGCCCGTTTTTTTATTGATATCCAGCCGCAGGCACCAGAGCGCGCCAATGGAAACGGCTGGGATCAGATTGAATTTTTGGTCAGCACCAACCCTGGCCAACCGCTGCAGCCGCTGCACAAAGTGGCTTCCGGCGGTGAGTTATCGCGCATCAGTCTGGCGGTACAGGTGATCCTGGCAGACAAGGTCACCACGCCTACGCTGATTTTTGATGAAGTCGATGTTGGTATCAGCGGCCCGGTCGCTGCCGGTGTCGGCCGGATGCTGCGTCAGCTTGGCAGCAGTACCCAGCTGATTTGTGTCACGCATTTGCCGCAAGTGGCGAGCCAGGGGCATCAGCAGCTGTATGTCGAAAAATACACTGACGGCATTCACACCGAAACCCGCATGCGCACACTGACCGACGATGAACGGGTGCAGGAAATTGCCCGCTTATTAGCCGGAGAAAACGTCAGCGCGCATGCAATTGCGAATGCCCGCGAACTTTTATGCACACCATAAGTCAGAACTTGGCACTTTAATCTTGGCCGGCGCTTGCGGTATGATGCCGGTCACTTTGCTAACTAAAGCTGATAATGAAGAGAATTATGCGCGAGTTGACGTTAAAAAAAGCCGGAGCCTGGCTGTTTGCCTCTGGCCTGATGCTGTCCGTGACAGCTTGCAGCAGCTGGATTTACCGGATCGATGTGCCACAAGGCAACTTCCTGGAACAAAAAGACATCGATAAATTGCGGATCCAGATGAGCAAAGAACAAGTTCAGTATGTGCTCGGCAATCCGGTCGCTGAAAATAGTTTTGAAGACAACACCTGGCATTATTTTTATGCGTTAAAAGGTGGCCGCGGTGACAATTTTGAGAAGCAGCTAGTGCTGAATTTTCAAAATGGCAAGCTGGTAAAAATGAGCGGTGATTTTGATACGCCAAAAGAATTTAACGTGCCGCTGGATCAATAATCCAGCCGTCAGTCAGGCCCTGCTTCGTATTGGGTCAGATTTAAAATAAAAAACCCGCGGTTGCGGGTTTTTTATTGACCTGTGCGGCCCTCAGCAGCATGCTGGTTTATCCGATACCTGTGACGCCATTTTACCGCACGCCAATATCAATGCGTGGAGTCCGCACCATCCTGCTCGTGATTTTTGTGCTGTTGTGGCCGGCCACCCGTAGTTTTATCGGCTCTGCCTTCTTCTTTGGCTTTATCCGCCCGCTTTTTACGCATGTCTTTAGGATCAGCGATTAGCGGCCGGTAAATCTCAATCCGGTCGCCGGCGCTCAAAGTGTCTTCCAGCCGCACCGTCCGGCTCCAGATGCCCACCTTATGCTGCGTCAGGTCGATTTCCGGATACATCCGTAAAATACCCGAGCTTTCAATCGCCGATCTGACCGTCGCATCCACCGGCACACTGACACTCAGTAACGACTGACGCTGCGGTAACGCAAACGCCACTTCAATCAGAATGACATCAGCCATGTGACACTCCGTAAACTTGTTTGGCTCTGTTGGTAAACGCCTGCACCATAGCGCCGGTCAGCTCATTAAACACTTTGCCAAAGGCAAATTCGATTAATTTACTGGAGAATTCAAATTCCAGTTCCAGCACCACTTTACACGCCTGGTCATTCAGCGGCACAAACCGCCAGCCACCGCGCAGAAATTTAAACGGGCCGTCGACCAGTTCCATGCCAATACGCTGATGCGGCTCTAAACGATTGCGGGTGGTAAAGCTCTGGGTGATACCGGCTTTACTGATATCTAAACGGGCGGTCTGTTCGGTATCGGTACTGGACAACACCACCGCATGACTGCAACCCGGCAGAAACTGCGGATATGAAGGTACGTCGTTAACCAGTTGATACATCTGTTGGCAGCTGTAAAAAACCAGCGCGCTGCGCTCAATTTGTGGCATACTCACTCCCCTGGATCAGGTCGGCGATTGTAACAGATCCTGCCCCTGTCACAAGTTTTCACGGCAGCGACACAGCCTGTGTTGCAAAGGCCCGCAAGTCTTCTCTGAGTTAGCATGACTAAGAAACAAAACCAAAAAGATCAGGGCGGTACCATCGCCCTCAACAGAAAAGCCCGCCACGAATACTCTCTTGAAGACAGATTCGAAGGCGGCATGGCATTGCAAGGCTGGGAAATTAAAAGTATCCGCCAGGGCAAAGCCAATATCGCCGATTCCTACGTCATTATTAAAGATGGCGAAGCCTTTTTGTTCGGCGCCATCATTCAGCCGCTGAACAGCGCGTCCAGTCATGTGGTCTGTGATCCCGAGCGTTCACGCAAATTGCTGCTGAACAAACGCGAAATCAACAAACTGATCGGCGCCAAAGAACGTGATGGCTACACCATGGTCGCAACCGCGATGTACTGGAAAGGCCCGTGGGTCAAACTCGAATTCTACCTGGCAAAAGGTAAACGCGAGTTCGATAAACGCGACGACATCAAAGATCGCGACTGGTCGCGTGAAAAAGAACGGATGATGAAACACTCCAAACGCTGATTATTTTTCGGCGCAGAGTTGAAACTGGCGAATAGATCGCCATTTAGAAGAAATGCAGTACAGAAAGGCGACAAAGCGTAAAAGCATTGCTTGCCGCGACGTGCTGCAGGGCATAGAATGCCCACGTTACTGAAGCGTTCGCTTCACGAAGAATTCGGGGCTGATACTGGATTCGACGGGATTCACGAACTCCTAAGTGCATGCCGAGGGGCGGTTGGCCTCGTAAAAAGCCGCAAAAAAGTAGTCGCAAACGACGAAACATACGCAATCGCCGCCTAATAAGCGGTAGATGCTCTTCCCCTCACGCATGCCTATAAGCTGAGACTCTGGAAGATCACCCCTAATAGGATCGCATGGCGGCTTTGTCCGGAGCCAAGATGCTAAAACCAATCGGACTCGCCCAACGATAGCCTGCCATTCGGCGCTCTTAGGGTTAACCAAACGAATGGATAAGCATGTAGTACTGAAGACGTAGGTTTTTCGGACGGGGGTTCAAATCCCCCCAGCTCCACCAACAAGCCGAGAGGCACTAAAAACCCTAAGAAATCAAACGCTTAGGGTTTTTTATTAAGTTCTAATTTGGACCCCCTTTTTGGACCCCCATTTTTTAGTTACCATAGCCCTGATTTAAACCTTTAAGGAACACTCAGCGGCTATGTCAAAGGACAGAGAATTTAGCGGCAAACGCGGCATCTATTGGAAAAGCAACACGCTATACGCCCGGCAGGTCGTCCCGGCGGATCTAAGAGAACACTTCGAGAAAGGCGAACTCCTTAAAAGCCTGCAAACGAAGGACCTCAAGGTCGCCGAGTACCGGGCAGCGCAGATATTCCACGAATGGAAAACCCAGTTCGACAAACTCCGGGGCTCCTCCTCGGCCCTGTCGGAGGCTCAGCGCTGGAAACAGGTATTACTCAACGAGCAACGCAAAGACAACGCTGTACTGGCTGCCTTGATTGCTGAAGACGACAACCGCCCGCTTACCTCGATCGAGGTCGACGACCTTAACCTTGGGACTGGCCGCTTAGGCCTTGAGGACTATCTCGAGGGAGTCGCCCAAGAGCTGGGCCCGAAGGAAGCCGCCGCGATCGCTAAGGTCATTACCGGTAAGTCACTGCCGACCCTCGAGCATAAGCAGGAGTGGATCGATAGCATGGCGGGCCGGGTTATCCCGCGTACACTGATGCAACTCGAATCGAAGGTCGACAAACTGGCCGAGAAATTCCCAGTCTTACCGCTGAAGAAAACCGACGTCGCCCGCTGGATTGTCGAACTGGAGACCGAAGGCAGAGCCGAGGCTACCATTAAGGGCCTGATCGGTGGCTGCCGGTCTTATTATGACTACCTGATGCGAATGGGCCACCTGAACCCCGAGGGCGTAAACCCGTTCGAGCGGCCTAAGTTCACCAAAAAGAAAAAGGCCAGCAAAAAGGACATCCGGCAAGCGTGGGAGGTCGAGGACATAGTCAAGCTGACGACAGCCTCTTACGCCAAAACCGACGACGCCAACTTACACCACCTGATTTTACTCGGAGCCTTCACCGGAGCACGGATCGAAGAACTGGCCCCGCTGAAAGTCGAAAAAAAAAAAAAAAAAGG
>JAIXSW010000604.1 GCA_027484495.1 Gammaproteobacteria bacterium | reverse complement strand
TATGGGCTTTAAAATAATCGTTACTGCTAAGGCCAACAAACACCCCGGTATTCCTGCCGCGCAGCTGCTGCGGATCGACCCCGGCATGCTGCAGCGCCTGCCAGCCGACTTCAAGCAAATGCCGTTGCTGCGGATCCAGTGCTTTGGCTTCGACCGGTGTGATGTCAAAAAAACGCGCATCAAAACCGGCCACATCATCAATAAAACTGCCGTGGCGGACATAACTGCGGCCCGCTTTTTTCGGCTGGCGCTGCGGATCAAACCAGTGCTCGGCGGCAAAACGGCTGGCCGGCACCGGGCCGACCGCATCCACACCGACGGCCAGCAGCTGCCAATATGCGTCGGCGTCATTGGCGCCGGCCGGAAACCGACAGCCAACGCCAATCACTGCGATCGGCGCCTGCTGTTGCGCCTGACGGGCTTTCAGATCTGCATCCAGTTTCTGGATCTGACCGGCGGCCCGGCGCAGCGCTTCTTTGTATTTCTGTTCGGACAGCTTATCCATCTGTTGATTCATCATCCGCTCCGCTTAATCCAGCAACGCGGCGATATCCGCCAGCACATCTGCACTGCTATCAACAGCCACGGTTTTCGGCAGCAACTCAGGCAGAGCCTGCTGCAACAAATAGTCGGCGGCTTTGCGTAAGCTGGGATAATTAAAGAAAAACGACGCCGGTAACTTGACCTGATAGGCACTCGCCAGCTGGCTGCGCGCTTCGACCATCATCAGCGAATCCGCACCGAGATCCATCAGCGGCAAATCCGGATCCAGGCTTTGCTGTGGGCTGTAGCCAAGTACTTTGGCGGTAATAGTGGTCATCTGCTGCAACAGCAACGGCAGGCGTTGTGACGGTTCGGCTTGCTGCAACAACTGCAACCAGGCCGGCGCAGCGCTGATGCCCGCTGCCGCAGCAGCGGTCTGTTGCTGTGGCAGCACGCTGCTGAATAAACCAAACCGTTGCGCCGGCGCGGCATAGTCCTGATGCCGTGCCCAGTCCATCTCGACCACGGCTGGCGCCGCGACGGGATGACTCAGCAGCTGCCATAAAGCGGCCATCGCCTGTGCCGGGTTCAGGCTGTGAATACCGCGGGCGGCCAGCCGGTCGCCGCGTTTGGCATCGTCGCTGGCCATGCCACCATCCAGCCACGGGCCCCAGTTCACCGATGTCCCGGCCAGTCCCTGTTGCCGGCGCAAGGACGCCAAGGCATTGAGGAACTGATTCGCTGCTACATAGTTACTTTGGCCCGGGCTGCCAAACAGCGCCGTGACCGAGCTGAACAGCACAAAACAGTCCAGTGCCAGATGCTGTGTCGCCTGATGCAAGTGCCAGGCGCCCAGTGCTTTGCCGGCGAACACTGCAGCAAACCGGCTGACGCTCTGATCGGCGATCAACCCATCGTCCAGCACGCCGGCACAGTGGAACACGCCGGCCAGATCGGGCAGGTCGGCGACAAGCGCCGCAACTGCGCCAGCATCGGCCATATCCAGCGTCTGATAGCGCACATCAGCCGGGCTGGCGCCAATCGCAGATAACTGCTGTAACCATTGTTGCGCTTCAGTATCTGGCGCTTTGCGGCCAGTCAGCACCAACTTGCGGGCGCCGCGTTGCAGCAACGATGCCGCGACCTGGCGACCGAGCGCCCCGAGGCCTCCGCTGATCAGATAAGTCCGCTCTGGCGTTGGCGTATACGCCGCCAGTGCCGGCAGACGCAAACGGTCCAACCGCGCCACAGCCGCTTGTTCGTGTTGCAGACGCCAGAGCGGCTCATGCGCGGTCGTTGCCGCATCCGCCTGTAACAACTGACTTAATGCCGCGATGCCGCTGGCGCTAAGACTGGATTCTGCAGTCATCAGCCCTGTTGTTATCACGGTGGCGCGCCACAACTCGGCATGTTCCAGCGCAATCACCTGAGCAAGGCCAAGCAGCGCCGATTGCGCCAGTGCCGCTTGCTCGTTGCTGTCGAGCAACAACCAAAGTTGCAGTGGCTGACCGGTCAGGGCTATCTGTTGCACCAGCGTTAGCAGCGTCTGATAGTGCATGTTCAGATCTTGTTGAAACTCTGCACTGTGCGGTTGTAAATCCAGCGCCGCTGCATACACCAGCTGCGCCGGCGCTGTGGCACTGGCCCCTGCGGTCAGGCAGTGCTGCCACAAAGCCGGCAGTTCAGCGGCCTGACTCAGGTCCAGATGCAGATGATGCTGTGCTGGCATGGCAGCCTGAGCGACCTGCGACTCACTGACCGTCGACCAGATCATGCTGATCTGATGCCCCTGTGCCTGTAACTGTTCAGCAAGCCGGGTGGCGACCCCATTGCGGTCGGCCAGCAGCAGATAATGCTGCGATCCGGATTGTGGCTGTGGTAAGGCGACTGCCTGCCAGTCCTGCTGATACAACAGAGGCGCGGTGTTCACCTGCAAATTCCGCAGCAGCACCGATTCAGCGCTGCGTTTGGCGGTAATGCCTTCAATGGTCAACAGCACAGTGCCATCGGCCGCACAGACCGTGATATCGCTGGTCATCACATCGGTGCCCTGGCGCACATCATAATCGCGGGTATAAGCCCAGACTTCGGCCGGAATGCTATTGGCATAGAGGCAGACCCGCCCGACTGAAATTGGAATAAAAGCCCGGCGGTCCTGCTGTAACTGGTTAAAATCCAGTGCCGAGACCGGCAAAGAGGTGTGAAATAACGAGTCGATCAAGCCCGGATAAACCAGATAGATGTCGCGATCCGGTACATCCGCTTTCAACGTCAGGCGTGACAAGCCTTCGTTATGGCCTTTCCACACTTGTTGGATGCGGCGAAAGCCATCGCCGAGTTTAAACCCCAGCCCTTCGAAAAACCGATTAAAGGCACTGACATCGACTTCAGTGCTGAACTGCTGACGCAACGCAGCCAGATCCAGTGGCGCCGGTTGGGTGTGGCCAGCGCTTTCTGTCCGGCTACTCGCTGTCTGGCTACTCTCTGTTTGGCTAATTTGCACGCGGCCACTGCAGTGGCGGGTAAACTCGCTACCTGCTTGTAATGCGTCGCGGCTGACCAACTCAAACTGATATTGCCCCTGCAGCTGTGGATCTGCGGTCAGGATCACCTGACCGGCGCGGCGCTCGCCGTCTCTCG
>JAIXSW010000607.1 GCA_027484495.1 Gammaproteobacteria bacterium | reverse complement strand
GCTGAAACCTAACAGGTAGGTGCTGCCGTATTCCTGATAGTCACGAACCTTCAGCGCAGAACCTTGTGTCGACACAAATGGTTCGTCCGTTAAGTTCTGACCTTGCAGGAAGATTGACAGACCATCGAGGTCTTTAAAGCCAGCTTCACCGAAGTCATAACCAATTTGCGCGTCAACGATAGTCTCGCCTTTTATATCAACTTGTTTCGCATCAAAGCCAATATCGTACACATCACCTTTAAACTGACTGCGCTTACGCGCGCTGACCCGGGCCTGGAAACCATTGCGTTCATAAAACGCTGTGGCCGAATACATTTCTTTCGACAGACCTGGCAGCTCGAATTTCACACCGAGCGGATCTTTAATATCCTGTTCAACGGCGGTGTAGCTGGCAATGATGCCAAAACCATCCAGCACTTCACTGACAAGGCTCAGTGGTAACGTGACAGCGAATTCAGCACCCTGCAGTGTACCGCCACCACCATTCACTTTACCTGAACCGGACGCCCGAGATGCAGCCGGTACCTGTCCTGTGCTTGGATCGGCCACGCCGCTCAGGTCGACTTCATAAGTGCCGTTAAAAATCCATTCGTTCAGATCTTTCCAGAAGTAAGCGACAGAGAAATAGCCTTCATCAGAGAAGTAGTTCTCGTATGATAAGTCGATGCCCAGCGCTTCTTTTGGTTCCAGCAGCGGGTTACCACCACTGATGCTCCAGTTGTTACCATTGGTGTCCGGCTGTTGATTGTAAGTTGCGCCTACAGAGGAGTTCATATCACCCATTAATGGACGGGACATGGTTTTGGCTGCACCAAAACGTACTGACTGGTTTTCTGCTACATCAAAAATCAGGTTCAGGCTTGGCAGCACATGGCTGTAGCTGTGGTCGATGTCGGTTGGCGAGGCCACAACCAAGCCTTTCACGACTGCAAAAGCGGTCCCTTGTGAATCTTGTTCAGTTTTCACATAACGCACACCAACACTACCAGTCACCGGGATACCGCCCACTTCTGCTTCTAAATCTGCCTGGGTATACAGCGAAGTGACATCTTCACCAACTGTCCAGGTTTTGAAGGAGTGGCTCTGATTAGTCAGGCTTTCGGCGGTTAACACATAATAACCATCGTTCAGCATGGCACCTGAATCATAAGCAATCATGTTGCCCATGCCGATGAAATCCAGATTGACAGTACCCATCCGGTACTTCTCAGGCACAGAAAGCATCGCCGGGAAATCTTTTAAAGTCATGAAGTAACCTTCAGACTTTTTGTCTTTTTCACGGGTTTTAAATGACGCGCCATAATGCATTTTGGTAAACATGCCGGCATCTTCCAGCATTTGAGTGGCCGCCAGTTTGAATGCATTCATTTCGTCATCAACGGTTGGCGCGTTGAGGAAACCGTCTTGCGCCGTGTTTTCATACAAATCGTTGCCGACCACACCAAATTTCTGGTTCAGTGCAGTACTCCAACCCCAGCTGCGTGGGCCACCCAGCTTGATCAGGTTGTAATCACCGTAGTTCAGGCTTGGCGTAAACACAGCGCCTGAGTTGCCTGGCCGGAATTCATAGCTCAGGTTGTCACCAACACCCAGCTTGTCACCACGGCCGGTACCGGCGTAGCTTTCAAAGGACCAGATTTCGCGCTCAACGGAGGAGTGGCTGGCGTCGAAGTTTAACGTCCAGTCATCGTTCAGGTTGTAATCGGCGTTAAAGCCAAACGCGTTCATTTTGGCGTCGCGGTTTTCCAGATCGTTCCGCACGACCAGATATTCATTGCTGACTTTTGCTTTGGTCACAAAGCCGGTGGCCGGATCAACAGCAAGCGCTGAGGAACCACGGTTGTAACCCCAGGCGAATGGGATTTCGATACCGCGCAGGATTTTTTCATCAGAGAAATCAACATACAGCGCGTCAAACGTCATTTTCAGTTTGTCGTTTGGTGCCGCTTCAACCACTAACAGGGCAGAATCACGGTCCAGCACCGATGAACGCACAAACGGCTTGGCGCCACCCAATACAGAGTAGTTTTTGCCATCAACAGAAAAGTCTGGATAGCCCCAGGCATTCCAGCGTTTTTCCTGGTTTGGCGAGCTCATTTTTGAGTACGCAAAAGCCACACCGATGGTGTCATTGGCGAATTTGTCGATGTACGAGAACGTGCCACGGGCACCTGAGTCTTCACCGTCCGGGTTCAGCTTGTCCATGCTGGTCATTTCGTACTGGCCGTTGAACTGAATAGTACGCTCGCGGCTTAATGGCTTGACCGTCTGCATGTCGATCACACCGGCGATGCCTTCGGCTTCCAGTGTGGCGTTTGGCGTTTTATACACAGTGACGCCGCTCATGATTTCAGACGGATATAAATCGAATTCTACGCCGCGGTTGTCACCGATAGAGACCTGCTCACGACCGTTGAATGTGGTAGCACTTTCGTTTTCACCGAAACCACGGATACTAACTTTACTGGCACGACCGTCCAGACGTTGTGACGCCAGACCAGGCAGACGGGAAATAGATTCTGCAATACTGGAATCAGGTAACTTACCGATATCTTCGGCAGAGATAGATTCAACCACGTTGGTTGAAAAGCGTTTGGTGTTGATGGATTCAACTACTGAACGGCGGAAGCCTTTGATCTCGATGACTTCGACTGCAGCTTCGGCCTTAGCCTTGGCCCGAGCTTCCGTTGGTGTGAGTTTTTTCGCGGTATCTGCAGTTGTTTCTTGCGCTGCAAAGCCTGATGCACTGAAACCGGCCGCAGCCAGTGCCAGTGTCAGCAAGTTGAGTTTGTAATGTTTCATTGCCCTTCATCCCCGGTGTGGTGTTTCATAGTTATTTGGTTGCGTGCTCCATACCCAGGGGCATGAAGGATTACAACTATGCTATTTCTATGTGGAAGCTCACCCCGATACAACATGAATACGTATTCATAATCATGCTTTTGCGCTGCAGCAGTGCAACTTTCTGCAATGCTGCACCTCGCTTGTGCAAAACCGGACTTTCAGGCGACGCTTTCGCGTCAGACTGCACCGAAATGTCCCGCATTTGAGGCCTGTCCCATGTAACGAATAGCACAGAATTTGTGAAAAAAATGACTGATTTCAAAGGAGCGGGCGGAAATTTTACGTAGGGTTTAAACGACGGCTGTCACTGTCACAGATCCTGCCGGTGAAAAGAGGGCAATCTGCCGGTCAATTACCGGCAAATTGCATACGTATGCACTAGCTCAGGCAGAGATTATGCAAAAGGTCAGAACTGGCGGTTCCAGCTCAGGAATAGTTCAGTCTGCCAGTCACGTTGTTGACTGGCTTTGTCCAGCGTATTACTAAACTCCAGGCCCCATTTCCACTGATCTGCATGGTCGCGCCATTGCTGCTCAGTGCGCCATAACAGCACGGTACGGGCCGGCAATTGCGTTTGGGTCCACTTTGACGGTGAATCGACACGGCCGCCATCAACATTTAAACGTAACCAAGCCAGTTTATTGTGCCAGCTGGTTGAACTGTCCAGTTGCGTCAACAGCCCCAGATTTAATGCCTTACTGTCATTATCATACGAAGTACCAAAGGCACGGCCATACCGGCGGTAACCGTCCAGGTGTGTCGTATGTTCGTAATAACAGTTGAATTTACGGTCATTACTGCAGTCGATGGCGGTATCAATGATTTCCAGATAAATCCGGCTACTGAGGGGCCGGACATAGGTATCGAGCCCCAGCTGATACGACACTTTATACAACTGGAATGTCTTAGTGCTGACATCATCGGCAAATGCCGACCAATACACACCAAACGGCTGATCGAGCAAGCTGGTGGTCCAGCGCAAGTCATAACCGGCCAGCATATTTTCGGTCCCTTCCAGCGTACCGCCACGGAACAGACCGTCAAACCAATCGTTCAGACCATTGCCGTACCCTTGGCCACCGTAGGTCATGACCCAACTAAAACCCATTTCCAGTGAGTTCAGCGGTTTAATGCCCAGTCTGGCCTGCCACAGTTTGGCATCTGGCACCTGAGCCCGACTGCTGAGCTTGCCAAAGCTGGTGGTAAAGGTCCAGGCTGGCAGCCAGTCTTCGGCCGCAGCAGCACTGGAGTTCCGGCTCAGCGTCACCG
>JAIXSW010000331.1 GCA_027484495.1 Gammaproteobacteria bacterium | reverse complement strand
ATTTTTCATGGCGTGATCCAGCCCGGTGATTATCTGGATCTGACATTATGCAATCCACCATTTCACGACAGTCCGGCTGCCGCAGCGGCGGGCAGTGCGCGTAAACAGCGCAACTTGGGTCTGAGTAACGAGGCGCCATTAAATTTTGCCGGTCAGGCCAACGAGCTGTGGTGTGACGGCGGTGAGCCGGTGTTTTTACGGCAGATGCTGGCGGAAAGCAAAGATTTTGCCAATCAGGTGTATTGGTTCACTACGCTGGTCTCCAAACAGCAACATCTGGCAAAACTGCAACAGCAATTGCTGCAATTAGGCGCGACGCAGGTTCAGGTCATTGCGATGGCGCAAGGCAACAAACAAAGCCGGATCCTGGCCTGGAGCTTTCTGACGCCGGAACTGGCGGCGTTATGGCGGCAACATCGCTGGCGTCGCGGTTGAGATAGTGAGCGGGAAATAAAAAACTCCCGGCTCGTTGCATCGCCACAACAAACCGGGAGCGGGAGAGTCGTGCTGGTGCCTCACACCAGCACAGAAGCGCAGGGTTATTTCGCGTAACGCTGTTCTACCAGCGGATAACGGTCCCACACTTTCTGGTCCTGCAATGAACGTAACAGTTTGATGTACTCAGCGTGCGTCCAGGCCAATGGTGTTGCGCCGTTGGTCCCTTCGCCGGACTGATACTGGTAATGGCTGTTATTACCCACGCCATCAAACACTTGTTCCGGCAGCATCAGGCCCTCATTGGCGAAATGTTCCATCGCGCCGACGTACTGCGTGCGCAGTGGCGCCAATTCGGTTTCGCTCAGTTGCGGTTTTTGTAACAAAGCCCGGGCCAGTTCATAGTGACCGCGCTCGCCGGAGAAAAATGGCCAGACCCGGCCGCGTTGTCCGGCCGTATTGGTTTGACCCGGACCATTGGCATAGGCTTCGCCGCTGACAATATCCTCGCCATAACCATCAATGCCATACCGACGCCAGCCAGACACGGTCTGACCGGCTGCGGTCTGGAATTCATAACGCACGCGGGTCAAGTCCGGCAACGTCATATCATCCATTTCGCCTAAAGTCGCGAGGACTGCCGGATGGTCGGCCTTGCGCACGCCATAACGCACCAGCTCGAGGAAACCGCCATCGACCACACTGCCTTCGCGGGTGTCGGCCTGGCCGTTACGCAGCTCCAGTGCGCTGTTGTCGTTTGGATCTTCATTGCTGTTGATCCGCAGATAGTATTTACCGTCACTGTATGGGCCAGCGCCAGGCGCAGTTTTCAGTTGGCCCTGTTCGGTGTAGGTCAGCGCTTCCAGCTTGCCGGCAAACTCGTCGGCTTTTTGTTGATAGAGCGCTGCACCTGCACTGTCACCTGCTTTTGCCGCGATATCGGCAGCACTGACCAGCCCGCTGATGATGGCTGCCATCGTCGACGGTGAATAACCATATTGTTCTTCCCAACGTTCCTGCTGAGTTGCCGGTGTTTTCAGCTCGATGTCATTCCAGTCCAGTTTGACTTTGCCGCCATGCGCCAGAAAGTCAGCGGCAGGTTTTAGCATGCTGTGGTACCAGGTGGTAATTTCCGCATCGCTGAGGATCCCGTCCTGCCACAAACGCCAGCCGAGCATGATCGGCATCGCGGTCTGATCCAGCTGAATTCCGACCCATTCCAGCGTGCCGTCGACATGGGTTTTTTGCAGGAACCAGCCTGGAGTGCCCTGATAACCAGGTGTATTGGCATTCACTTGCACTTTTTGCAGATATTGAAACGCCACTTTTGGACTTTCGCTGTCACCGAGCGCCAGCAGCGCCATCGCAACCTGATAAAAATCGCGCGGCCAGACCGCCTTGTAACCGGTTTGGGCCTGTTCGGCCGATTTCACTTCGCCCCACGGATTAGATAACGACGCAATAAAAGCGCCGGCATGGGTTTTATCTTCCTGAGCTTTCAGTACCAAAGCGCTGGTGTATAACAATTTACCTTGATCAGTACTTTGCGCGCTGAGGCCGGCAAGCGCTGGCAGGCTTTGCAGATAATCACTCCAGCCGATGGCGTCACCGTCACCGTTGTAACTGGCAAGGACAGTGTCAATGCCACGGTCCAGCGTTTGTTGGGCTTCCGCGCGGCTTTGTTGTGCATTGTCTGCAAATCCAATGACCTGGGTCCAGCTGGCGGATTCACCTTGCTGCAGGGTGGCATGCTGCATCAGTGCTGCGACGTTGCCCGTGCTGTCGCCGGTACTGGCATAGGCGCTAAATTGTCCCGTGCTTTTTAATGTACTCAGACCATCCGATACGCCAACAAAACCAACAGTCCCGTTCACCGGCGCCGGAACAGTCAACAGCGTCAGACTGCTGTTACCATCCTGCGCCTGTAAGACGCCGTCTGACCAGGTTGCACTGTCATTGCTGCCGGTATTGGCCAGTGCCGGGTCGACGTAGGAATACACGGTCAAACCGTTGCTGAGCGCTTTAAAAGTGGTCCGCACCACCATCGATTGACCCGCCGGGTCCGTGAAGTACTGCTTTTCGATTTGATACTGGCCGTTTTTGGCTTTATTGACGACCTGATACGCCAGCGACAGCGGCCGACCGGCGGCATCTTTCGCCAGATAATCGATGCGGCTGATGGTGGCCGTTTTTTCTTCGTCGACAAAATCTTTACCCTGGACGATCAACTGCATTTCACGCAGCTGCGCCTGATGGATCAGGCCCGCCATAGTCTCGGTCAGAATGCCTTGCGCCAACGAGAACCAGACTTTTGAGACGGCTCCGGTGGCAGCTTTGTCACTGTAGGCACCGTGCTGATATTGCTCGTAGGAGGTACCGATACCGGTTTTGCCGGCATAAGACCAGGTTGACACCTGACCCGGAGCACCCGGCGCTACTGCAACGCCCGGGGCCGGCGCTTTTTGGCAGCCGGTCAGCCACAAAGCGCTGCTTAGCGCGGTCAGAGCAAAAAATTGTTTCATGATCAAGATCCTGTAGCGCTGTCTCAGCGGGTTTCAGTTTTCACGGTCAGCACATACACCGCAGCGATCAGCAGGCTGGCCGCACCCAGCGCCAGCGCATAAATAGCTTCGGCATTAAACAAATGGTTGACCAGCGAGCCCAGAATAGTCGCGGCTAGCAGCTGTGGCAGCACGATAAAAAAGTTAAACATGCCCATGTACACGCCCATTTTGCCGGCTGGCAGCACATCAGCCAGCATCGCGTAAGGCAAAGATAAAATTGAAGCCCAGGCAAAGCCGACGCCAATCATCGAGATCCACAACAGGGCCGGGTCTTTAATGATTAAAAACGACAGATAACCAGCAGCACCGAGGACCAGATTGATGCAGTGGGCGATTTGCAGCGACGTGCGACGGACAATGTATGGGATCACCAAGGCAGCCAGTGCGGCAAAGCCATTATAAAACGCGAATAACATACCAACCCAGTCGGCGCCGTCGTTGTAGGCCGCTGAAGTAGGATCTGAGCTGCCATAGTGCACCGATGTCACTGCTGCGGTGGTATAAATCCATAAGGCAAACAACGCAAACCAGGAAAAAAATTGCACGACGGCTAACTGGCGCATCCGGCCCGGCATTTGGTACAGGTCATCGACAATTTGCACCACCATGCCAAAGTGACCTTTGCCCTTGGCGGCTGACACCCAATATTGCAGCAGGCCAAAGGCCAGTATCGCGCCGCCAAGGATATAGAGCTGCTGATCCAGACTGAACTGCCAGACCAGAGCCAGTGACAGCACGCCGATTATGCTGGCAATGGTGCCAGGCTGCCAATAACGGCGTTGGTTTGCGCCGGCGACTTCTTCTTCATGGGCCTCGCCAAAGGCGGCCAGTTGCGTCGGGCTGTATTCAGTAGAACGCATCACGGTCCACAGCACCGCAATAAACAGCACAATACCGCCGGCATAAAAGGAATAACGGACTGAGTCTGGAATTTCGCCCGGCGCTGCAGTATTGGCCACTTCAAACCAGTTGGTCAGCATATATGGCAGGGCGGAAGCGACTACTGCACCGATGCCGATGAAAAAACTCTGCATGGAGAAGCCAAGCGGGCGTTGCTTTTCATTCAGGTTGTCACCGACAAAAGCTCTGAATGGTTCCATCGTGATATTGATGGATGCGTCGAGGATCCACAACATGCCGGCGGCCATCCACAAACTTGGCGAATTCGGCAGGAAAAACAGTGCCATCGTGGTCAGGACTGCGCCGTAAAAGAAATAAGGCCGACGCCGGCCGAGCCGGTTCCAGGTACGATCCGAGTAATAACCGACAATCGGCTGCACCAGCAGACCGGTCAGCGGGCCGGCGATCCACAGGATCGGCAATTCGTCGATACTGGCGCCCAGAGTTTGAAAAATGCGGCTGACGTTGCCGTTTTGCAAAGCGAAACCGAACTGAATGCCTAAAAAGCCGAAGCACATGTTCCAGATCTGCCAGAAACTCAGATTGGGTTTGGCCTGCTGCATAATGAATCCCCGTGATTAGATGGTTTGTGCTTTGTTGTTATATGGGCCTGTGGCTCCGGATCCAGCATAGCAGAATGCGGTTAAGCCTCTGGTTTTCCGCAGAATATGTCAGATAAAACGCAGAAAAAAAGGGGAGTCGATGCTCCCCGCAACTGTGTTTCCAGGAACCAGTGGGTAGTGCGTGCAGGGTAAAAAATCATGCAGGCAGACAACCAGCTGTCTTTGATAACTTGCTTTGCCGGCTACAACAACATGAATACGTATTCAACTGATCGGGATGCGGCGAAATGAGGCGTGGTGCCGGTTAACACCGGGCTAATTGCACCAGTCTGAAACAAAAAACCGGCCAGTGGGGCCGGTCTGACAGATTCTGGTGCAGCGGGGCTGCGGTATGGTTCAGCGATGGAACTGGTTCTCGACCCCGTTTTCCAGCAGAAAATCGCCGAGATCTAACAAGTGCATTTCATCGAGTTCAAGTGTGTCCAGCACCAGATCAGCAATGGCATCCCAGCTGCTGTCATCGGATACACCAAATAAACTGCTTTGCTCGCCGACCATATGTTCCGCCAGTTTTAAAATGGCAAACAGCCTTTTTTCGTACAAATCGGTCGAATGCAACATCAATTCAGGCTGATGGTGATAGGCGATCACATTACTGATCTCCGCCGCCAGGCCCCAGCTTTGGGCAATCATAAAACCCAGCATTTCATGGCTGGTATTAAAAAAACGCTGTTCAATTTCGGCAAAGGCCATTTGTTTGCTCAGTCCGACGGTCAGGACTTTCGGATAGTCCGGGAACTGGGCGTGGATCAGCGCCATGCCGGCATTGTGGAACAGGCCAATCGAATAACAATCGTCGGCACATTCGGAGCCGAGCCGCAAATGCTGCGCGATTAACATCGCAGCGCTGCCGACATCCATCGCGCTGTTCCACTGACGCAAAGTAAATGGGTCGGACTGTCCGTCGCTGAGGGTAAATCGCAGCACCACACTGGAGACCAGTTTGACGACGCGGTTTAAGCCAAGAAACTTGCAGGCATGTTCAATCGAGCTGATTTTCCGGCGCAGGCCAAAATAGGCCGAGTTCACAACTTTGAGAGTAAAACCGGCGATACCGATATCCATGTTGATCAAAGTGGCGATGGTATTGATATCTGGATCTTCGCGTTCCAGTTCTTGTTTAATCCGCAGCAGGACTTCAGGTTGTGGGGGAATAGTGAAACCGGTAAGTGCTTGTTCGACCGCTTTCATATCAATAGGTTTGACCATATAGCCAGACTCCGGAAGGCAAAGGACTGATCTGAATTAAGCCTAGTATATCCGCTCTGCAAGCGAACTGCAGTGTCTGATTGGACGCAACCGGCGGGTCTGGCAAACCGCCGGTCGCAGGCTGTGTTGATTTAGCTTTTCAGTTTTTTCAGCTCTTTTTGCAGCGTTTTCAGTTCTTTTTCCAGTTTTTCTTCTTTGTCATTCAACGCCAGAACCGGT
>JAIXSW010000203.1 GCA_027484495.1 Gammaproteobacteria bacterium | reverse complement strand
TGCAGTAGTGCGGTGCTAGAAATAAATGCCGGACCGGCGATTGGCGTATATGAAAATTTCGCATCGGTGCCAATCTTGCTGTCGGTTTTGTAAGTGATCGACAGACTGTCGCCACTGGCTGCAGTCTCGATCACAGCTTTACGCACGGCATTTAAGCCAACGGTGTACCAGGCAAATGGTAAGCCAGCTTGTTTTGCCAGTTCACCGGACGTGATGGAGTCTTTACCACCGCCATTCATCACCAGACATTGCTCGTTGAATTCTCGCAGCGGCAACTGCGTATCTTCGGTGCAGGCCGCGTTGCCGGCGACCGTCAGAGGATGGTGTAACGACAAGCCTTGCAGAAACTTAAACTCACCGAGTGCGCGTGACAGCAGATATTGGTGGAATTCAGCCCAATTGGGCCCGAATGCAGCAAACCGGCATTCAATCCTGTTGATATGGTCAATTTTAAAAAACACATTGCTCATCATGATAGCAATATGCGCCACCAGTAAATTTAATGTAGCGGCGTCTACTGATTTGAAGTCATCTTCGGTCAGATCCGTAAACTCTATTTTGTTCTGATAGTGGAGCCCTTTAAATTCATATTCAATGAATATCAGTGGGTGTTGCAATGACCAGCTATTGATAAATAAAGTCTGATCTTTGCCTTGTGGGTAGCGGATTTCATTTAAAACGCGGCGGATGTAATGTTTTGATAATGCTTTTAGATGATTCACGCAGTAAGTGCCTCTTTTAAATTTTTCGGTACTTTGGGAACATTCGAATTCAGATCACTGCAAGGGCTGGTCGTCACGTGATCGTAACTTCCCGATATTGTATTTCGGTATTGTAGAAATATTATGGCAGATTGTTCGGGCTACGTCATGGTACCGGGTGGTTGTCTCCAGCGTCCGGACTCCGTATGCTGAGTTCTTGGTCAATAGTCAGGACTTCCAATGGCGCCCAAAAGATCAGGCTTCCACTTATGCCATGCCTTCTTGAGTCAGGGTTATCGCAGCCAAATTGGTGCTGTGGTGGCTGTGACGATACTGCTGAGCGGCTGTACGCGCGGCCATTTAGCTTACGTGACACCGCAAGGCGAGCATAAAACCGGTTGCGCCACTGAGTACAGCTGGGCGCCAGCCGTCGATAAACATGCGGTCGATTATGTGTTGGCGTATTGCGCGAAAGGCGCGGTGGCGCAGGGGCATCAAATTCAGGACCAGCGCTTGTTGCAGCTGGATTTGACGATCCCGCCAGCACCACCAGGCCAGCGCTGGAGCCATCAATTGGCGGCAGCCCAGCACAAAGCTGGCAAAATCACCGACCAGCAATACGGCTATATAGTGGCTTATCTGGATTTAGGTCTGGATAAGCCGCAAGCAAAATCACAGGAGCCTTAAATGAGCGAATCAGTAACACCGGACACAGGCAATGTGCTGTTGGCAGTGACTGCGCAGGATGTGGCGCCACGGCAAAAGCCGTCGATTTATCCACCACCGTTTGCTGCGATGATGCAGGGCCGGCAAAAACGGGTACTGGGTGATTTGTTTGGCCTGCAGAATTTTGGCGTCAATCTGACCGAGCTGGCGCCAGGCGCGATGTCAGCGCTGCGCCATTGTCACAGCCGGCAAGACGAATTTATTTATATCCTCGAAGGTCAGGCGACGCTGATCACCGATGCCGGCGAAACTTTGTTGGAGCCAGGTATGTGTGCCGGCTTTGCCGCCGGCAGCGGCGATGGTCATCAGCTGGTCAACCGCAGCAGCATGGTGGTGCGCTATCTGGAAGTCGGCGACCGCAGTGCCGGCGATGCCGTGGTGTATCCGGACAATGACCTGCGCGCTGATTTTGTCGCAGGCCAGTGGCAGTTCAGCCACAAAGATGGCAGCCCGTATTAACAGGAAGTCTGTATTACATGTTGACCGGACTGAATCACATCACACTCAGTGTTACCAACCTGGCCACTTCGCTGCAGTTTTATCAGCAGTTGTTGGACTTTCAGCTGGAAGTGCAGTGGGGGCGTGGCGCTTATTTGAGCTTGCCAGGCTTTTGGTTATGTTTGTCGGTGGGCGAGGCAAAACCGGCGCAGGATTATAGTCATCTGGCGTTTAGCATTGACGAAGCCAACTTTGCTGATTTTGCTGCCAAACTGCGTGCTGCAAAAGTGGTGGAATGGCAGCAAAACAGCAGTGAAGGGGCGTCACTGTATTTTCTGGATCCGGATGGTCATCAACTCGAGATCCACTGCGGCAGTCTGCAAAGTCGGCTGGCGTCGCTGCGCCAACAGCCGTATGCCGGCCTGCAATGGCCGCAAAGCTGAGATATTTCAATTCGCTGCGTATACCCAAAATCATTGAAGATTCGGGTAGGCGGCAACTGAGCGAATCTTCAGGAGCATAGTTAACTATGTGACTGGGGTGAGTGAGGGCAGCCAACACCGCCGAATCTTCAAGGAATAAGGGTATATACCCTCAGGAAAACTGATACCCCTATCCAAAATGACAATTAGACGAGGCCGGCACTGCGCTGCACACTGTGCGCATTGCCGGAACCTGAAGCTTTTGTGGTAGCAGTGACCGGCTACAACCCAACTGAAATCTGGCTTGAGGGTGCCGCTGCAGGCACCGGGAGAGGAAGAGTGATCGCACGCAAATATACCCCTTATGTGTTCTCGTTTTTTATGTCGCTGCTGATGTCCGGCATCATGTCCTTTGTCATCACGTTGCTAAATCTGGGACCGGTTGATGGTCTTGCCGGGATCTGGCTGCATGCCTGGGGCATGGCGTTTATCGTGGCGTTCCCGACTATTGTGCTGGTGACGCCGCTGGTGCGTGCACTGGTCACTGCTGTTGTCGATAAAGAAGCCTGAGGTGATGATGGGAGCGTTTATCGATATGGCCGCCGCAGCGCTGGTGCTTGGTGTCGGCGCGACATTGCTGCTGGATGGCTGGTCTTGGTTACTCAATAAAGGTTTTGGCGTCAAATCACTGAGTTTTTGTCTGGTCGGCCGTTGGTTTGCGCTGATGCGTGATGGCCAATTTCGCCACAATGGCATTGGCAAAGCGCCGGCGCAGGTCGGCGAATGTGTGCTGGGCTGGACCGCGCATTATGCGATTGGCGTGTTATTCGCCTTGCCACTGCTGTATTGGCAGGGCGGACAATGGCTGGCTGCGCCAACGCTGGCACCGGCGTTAATACTGGGGGCCGTTACAGTGCTGATGCCATTTTTGCTGATGCAGCCGGCGTTTGGTCTGGGGGTTGCGGCGGCTAATACACCAAAACCCTGGCAGGCACGGTTGAAAAGCCTCAGCAGTCATTTGGTATTTGGTGTTGGTTTGTATCTGTCGGCTTTGGTGTATAACGCCTGGTCAGTGAATTTATTGCCGGTTTAGGCGTGCGCCCGATGCAGGAGGCGATATGGAGCTCTATCAGTTAAAGATTTTTGTCACCGTCGCTAAAAGCGGGGCTGTGACCAAAGCGTCCGAAC
>JAIXSW010000330.1 GCA_027484495.1 Gammaproteobacteria bacterium | reverse complement strand
TTATTGCTCGCCATTGTAACCTCCCCCGTAAAGGCGCCAAGAGAAGTACTCACTGACGCTCCCAGACCAAAGGCGCCGTAGTCCTCACTGAGTAAAGCTCCTGCATAAGCAGTTAAAGTGTTACTTAAACCATAGGTACCCGTAAATTGCCCAACAAATGGAGTATACTCAGTGTTATAGCCTTGAGAATTAACTCGCCCAAAGCTACTGGCGTATCGGAACTGCCCAGGCCGCAACAGAGTTGCCGAGGAGTTTACCGGTATGCTAAACCCATGCTTAGAGCCATCAGCCTCGATAATTTCGATATCGAGATCCTGCCCCACCCGGTAGCCGCTTATATCACTCAAAGAAAATGGACCGGGAGGCACTGTCTGACTGTGAATGACAACACCTCCCTGACTCACAATCACCTGCGCATTAGACTCTGCAACACCCTCAATGACAGGAGAAAAATAGAGCTGAGAAGCAGGCAGGCTACGGGGATCGAAATTCAGTAAAAAACCATCAAAAGCATATGACTCGAACAAGGATCCATCACTAAAGTTTTGCCCTATGGTCAATTGTCCGGTCGAGTCAAATACGTCACGCTGCATGTATGTGCGAAGTGAATGGTATTTACCTGTGACCGTGCCCCCCGAAGAATAGTTGCCGAGATGTCGCAGGCGCCACCCCTCATAATTTAATGTTGAGTCAATGCCAGCATAATAGTAATTCGAGCTATAATCACCACCCTTAGAGTGATAACTTGATAAGGCGTAATTTAGTCGCGCTGCAGATATACCGTGATCATAAGACTGTGGAGCGATATAATCTAGCGGCAGACTTCGCAGATAAATCTGCGGCACATTTAATTCGAGAGATTGTGTGGCGTAATCAAACGTCACTTGAGACTCAGGGAAAAAATCTTGAACCTTGACACATGCTGAGCCAGAACCAATTGCCGCCAAAAGCCCCTTGGGGATAAGCTCTTCTTCCAGCTCAAGCAACTTTACCTGTGCATGAGAAAAACATGGAGCCACCTCTCTCCTATTAGCCATAGAGTCAAATTTTATAAGGTGCTTTCCGAGGGACCGACCATTCAGAAAGACATCGACTAACCACTCGCCTACTGGCGGCGGATTATCCAATTCAAATCGAGAAAGATCGTCAAGCTTCATCCCTCCCCACAACATATTGGGATCGAATGTCTCAGCCAGCGCGCAATACGGAAGGAATAGAGCCATAAGAGCCGGGATGAACCGAACCTTAGAGGGTGCTAAATATCTAAGACCCACCACGAATCCTTTTGGAAAGTTCAGCCAAAAAAATAACCGCCCCCCCCGCCCCTCCACCGACATTCGCATGAATTTCTGCATTGCACACATAGCAATCACCCAAAACTATCAGACACGGACATATCCATGAACTATAAAATAATAAACAATAGAACGAGACCAAGGAACATGAATATCAACCACTACATACTTACCAATTCAACTCACTAATAAGGCAGCACTACTCGCGAGAGATTACCCCTAATGATTTCCTCACCGCCCCCAAATCGTCTATGTAGAAATACTTAACAGTGTTGCCAGGAGACACGTTCAGCCCCTTAGCATCTATTACAGACTCGGAAAACGGAGGCACCATATCAACAGGAATGCTAGCCCCATCTTTATCATTGCCCTTAAGAAGCTCTGCCGAGCTCAGAGAAATATGGTAAGGCGTAGAATTAATCGCGATAAGTTGATTCTCACGCAAACTCCACTTCAAGCTCTCACCTGCATAACTAGCTCGCCCATCAAGACCCGCCGGCCTGTAAAACAACTTGATTCGATTACGCAGTGCAAACTGGACATAGTTTTCACCGCCAAGGCCATCTGGTTTTGGAGGTACTTCAAGTACATTCAACCAAAACACGGACTCCTGGTTCTGCGGCAAATCGTTGGGTAGCGGGAGGATACGAAGTGCCTGCCCTTTCCCCTCGTTGACTCGAAATACTGGAGGTAAAACTTGAAATGGAACATCAATGACATCCGGACTGACATCTTTATTTCCGTCATCAATCCAGACCTGGATAATCTTTGGCAGATTGTCGGGATTGCGAATCTGGACAGTCGCCTCCTTATCGGACGACTTAATAATCACTCGAGTAGTACCCAAGATAACAGATGCATGAGCGATAGAAGAAAATGCCAGAACAAAAACAACAAAAAAAGAACGAAACATAGGAAACCTATTCATTTACAAAGTAGAACGTCAAGAAAGAACCCAAACCACGAAAAATTAATCATAGGTAATATCCCAAACCATATTGCTGTAGACTTTACCCGCCTCAACCTGCCCTATTGCATAGTAACGAACAACATACAGCATGGTTGCATTACCATTGACACTGTCAATTACTACACTTCCTGCGCCTTGACTACCAGAATCGCCCGATAAATCAACAGGGCGACCTTGGTACAAAATCTCCAACTCTACATTAGTTGCAGCACCATCAACTGCAATATTCCTCAGCCTCCCTTCAGCACCACTAACATTGC
>JAIXSW010000275.1 GCA_027484495.1 Gammaproteobacteria bacterium | reverse complement strand
GCCGGCAATTGACCGATGACCGGCTGGCTGAACGCATAGCCAGTTGCCTGAGTAGTTTGAGTTTACAACCAGACACATTGGAATTAGAGGTTACCGAGACCTTTCTGATGGCCGATATTGACGCCAGCAGCCGGTTATTAAGCAGTTTGCATCAGTTAGGCTGTCAACTGGCCATGGATGATTTTGGTACTGGTTATTCGTCGTTGGCATATCTCGCGAAATTGCCGGTGAATAAACTGAAATTAGACCGCTCTTTGTTGCTGGACCTTGAGGACTCGCCGCAATGTGCCAGTATGATCAGACATATGATCCGGATGGCGCATGAGCTTGGCATGCAAGTCGTGGCCGAAGGGATTGAATCGGTGAATCAGGTGCTGTTGCTGCGTGAGATGCAATGTGACTACATTCAGGGCTATGTGTTTAGCAAGCCGCTGAGCGGCCTTGAATTTGGTCGCTTTTTAACAGCCCAACCGGTCCGCCAGCAGTGGGAGGAGTATCTCGATGTTTGAAGCTGATCGCTGGTTGGCACTGATTGTCGAGCCTGACACTGCCGCACGGGCTGCGACTAAACGTTTGTTACAGCGGCTTTGTCCGCATTGGCAGTTAGAGCTGTGCGCTGATGCTGTGAGTGCGACACAATATTTACTGCAACAGCCAGTAGCTCCGCAATTGATGCTGACAGACCGACTGGATGCATCGTTACGCGGCGAAGAGTTGCTGGAGTTCTGTGCTTCACATTCGCCGGCTACCATCAGAGTGCTGATGAGTGCTGAGAACGATGATGCGGTTATGCTGGCCGCTGTGCAATCAGCGCAGATGTTGCTGGGCAAGCCTTTTACTGAACATGATTTGTTGGCCGTGTTCCAGCGCGCTGAACAAATTATTGAAGGGCCCTTCTCAGAGCATGCTCGTTATCAGTTAGGGACTTTGCAAGCACTGCCAATCCAACGTCGGCAGTACCAACAAATTCTGGCGTTGCTAGACGATAGTGAAAGTTCGCAACGCGAGCTGGCTCGGGCATTGGAGCGCGAAGCACCGCTGGCCGGACGCCTAATTCAGATGGCCAACTCTGCCTACCTGGGGTTTCGGCGCCAAACGCTGGATTTACAGGAAGTGGTCAGCCGGTTGGGGCGGGAAATGATTAAAGCCATCATGCAGGCATTTTTACTGAACCAACAGTACCAGGGGAAGATCCGGCCTGAGCTGCACCAGAAATTACAGGACTATGCCGTGGCGCTGGCATCAGTTGCTTTTCAATTGGCACGCAGTCAATGTCGCGATGATGCAACACTCGCTGAAAAAGCTTATGTTGCCGGACTGATGCAAGCATTAGGTCCTCTGGCGTTGCTGGCGACTCAGCCAATGGCGACGCAGCAACTAACGCAGGAAGATATGTTTCAGGATGGTGTTGCCGATCATTGCATATTGACCGGCTATCTGATGACGTTATGGGGATTCTCCGCAGATATTTGTGCGGCGGCGATGTACCGGCTGAATTTGCAAGGGTCGGCAAGGGTTGATCGGTTGCAGGCGATCTTACATTTGGCGAGTTACGTGTTGTCGTTGCAACAACAAGATCCGACTGGGGTAAAAATTACTCCGGATCTGGCGGCATTGGAGCGTTTTGCGCTAACGGACAGTTTTCTGACTTCATCAAATGACTCTTGAGGCTCTATAGCATGTGGCAATTGCGTCAACCCAGACGTTGGTTTAACTCGCTGCTGTTTTATACGGGATGGTTAGGCCTGTGCTGTCACCTGCTACTGATGCTTTATTGCTGGTGGCAGCAGATCCCTTATCAAATGAGCTGGTGGTTTACAGCGGTTGCTCCGGGATTATCGGTATTGTGGGGTGGGGTTCCGGCGCTGCAAATACAGCGCGAGCTACCGGCCTAGCGCAGGTCGTCATTTATCAGTTAAATGACTGGAGTCATATCTTTTGCCTATGCTCAGCGTTTGGGTTGTACCATTGATTCGATTTCGACTTCAGTAATCCCCTTCTCATTGAAATGAAAATGGATCTGCGCAGGTTTACCTTCAATAAAATGGTATCGCATGCCATCGATCATCAATACGAAATCACCGGGGCGTGCTGGTTGTAACTTTTGCTGAAATAACTGCAACGAGTGTTTACCGACTTTCCAGTCAAAGCCTTTTAATGGCTTTTTGGTGAAATCACGCGCCCAGATCAGTTGGTCTTTGTTCAGCATCAGTGCCAATGTATAGCGTTTAGGCACTTCTTCGACCGCCATTTTATGCGGGCCAACACTGAACTGGTAGGCGCCTTCATTTTGCAAAAATGCAAAACCGAATTCGGTACTTTTTTTACTATCATCGGCAAACGTCAGTGCGACTGGGCCGGTAAGTTCAAATTGTGCATGACTGAACGGGCTAAGCAACAGCGCGCACAGGTGCAGAATCACTAGAAACTTTGTCATATCAACCTCATGTAGTGTCAGGATTGCCGGCGTTTGGGCGCCAACAACAACTGTTGACCTGGTATAAGTTTACTATCGGCCTGCAGTTGATTCCATTGCAGCAAGTCAGTCAGTTTTATTTTGTATTTGCGGGCGATCCGATCTAAAGAGTCGCCTTTTTTTACCGTATGTTGTGGCGTTCGTTGGCTGTTGGCTGTTTTGCGTTGCAAGGGCGCGGCATCGGATGCCGGAACCTTCAATGTCTGGCCTGGTTGCAAATGAACCCCCGATTTCAGCTGATTAAATAGCCGTAGCTCCTCACTGTCGATCCGAAGCTTTTGTGCTATGGTCCACAAACTTTCACCCGCTTTGACCTGATAAGTTTGCGCTTTACGGTTAGTGCGCGCCAAGGTTTGCTCCGGCGATTTTCCTGCCGGCAATTGCAAAGTCTGGCCAACTTTTAGTTGATCTGATTTCAGCCGATTGAGTTGGCGTAAAGTCTTCACGCTAGTGTTGGCCTTCGCTGCGATGCTACCCAGGCTGTCGCCACTTTTTACCTTATAACTGCGTTTCCCTGCTTTCGCAGCATCAGTCGCTTGCACCACAGTGACTTTTTTCAACAGATGTCGTTGTCGTTCAAAGTCATCAACGGCTGATAGCGGCAATAGCAAAGGGAAGTCTTTTCCCTGAGGCGTCATTGCCAGCCGGAAACCGGGATTCAGAGACTTTAGTTTGCCTAATGAGATCCCGGCTAAGTCGGCGGCTTGTTGTAGTTGCACAGCACCTGCAATCCGCGTCATGCCGACAGCAGGTTTATTTGCAATAACCGGAAGTTCCAGTTGGTATGTCTCAGGTGTTTTAATCAATTGAATCATCGCCAACCATTTCGGCATGGTTTGGACGAATCGCCCAGGAATTTGCAGGCTCCAGTAGTCTGTTGGCTTACCGCGTGCTTTATTTCGCTCCACAGCGGCCATTATTCGCCCCTCACCGGTATTGTAAGCGGCTACAGCATTCAGCCAGTCGTTTCCGAGGGCGTCATGCAAATGTTGCAGATAGTCCAGAACCGCGAGGGTAGAACTAAACGCATCTTTACGGCCGTCATAGCCACTTTGGACCGTCAGGCCAAAATTTCGCGCTGTTTGCGGCACCATTTGCCAAAGTCCGGTCGGACCGTTGCCTTGCGCTGCTGGGTTATAAGCACTTTCCACAATGGGGAGCAGTGCCAGTTCAAGTGGCATTCGGCGTTTTTCAAGTTCGCTGACGATAAAATACAGGTAGGGTTCGGCGCGTGCCGACACTTCATTAAAAAACTTCTGTTTACTGGCATAGAAGGCGATTTCGCGTTGCACGTCAGCACGCGCCGGTACCTGGATGAGCATTTGCTGGCGAATGCGTTGCCACAGATCCGGCAGCGCCTCGAGTTCATTATGCTGCAGCACCGGATCTAATGGCGACATTGGTAACGCAGACGTTGCGGTTTGTGCTGTTGATCCGGGACCATCTGCTGTGGACGGCTCAGCATTGGACGGGGCTGCCTGATGTTGGTCCAGACGGGCGCAACCAGCTAACACAAAGAATCCCAGCAGCAAATAACAGGGTTTGAACATGCACTCTTCTCTCATTCAGCCGCAACAGGCACAAAAGGGGCCGTATGTTAACGGCCGTTGCGCCAAATGCAAAGCAGACTAAAAATTGTTTTTCCACTGCCTTAAAAAAGTAAACAAAGCTAGTGGATCAGGTTGTTGCCAGCGTTGCTGCAATTCTGGCAGTGTGCAGCGCAGAAACGGATTGATCTGTAACTCCAGACCGATATTCGATGGCAGCGTTGGTAAATCGTGGCTGCGCAAATTTTCGGCTGAACGCTGATATTCGACCAGAGCCTGATTTTCTGGTTCCACAGCAAGCGCAAATTTGAGGTTTGCCAGTGTATATTCGTGCGCGCAGCATACCAGCGTGTCTGCTGGCAGCGCAGCCAAACGCTGCAGTGAAGCCAGCATCTGCAACGGTGAGCCTTCAAACAGGCGGCCACAGCCGGCACTGAATAAGGTATCCCCACACAGCAGCACAGCCGGGTTGCCTGTCTGCACATATGCGAGGTGATTCAATGTGTGACCCGGTACGGCCATTACCTGGATCGGTGTTTGCCATCCATCGGGCTGCAGATATTGGCCATCCTGCACCGGAATGCCATCCAGCTGAACGCCTTGTATCGATGGGGCTGGCACATACACGGCTGCTGCAGGCCAATAATTGCGCAATTGCGCCAAACCGCCGCTATGGTCCGGATGCTGATGCGTGATCAGAATGGCGCACAGCTGAAGCTGGTGTGCGAGCAGATACTGCTGGACCGCGTCACATTGACCCGGATCAACAATGATTGCCTGCTGTCCTTGGCGCAACAGCCAGATATAGTTATCCTGCAGTATCGGGATCGGTTCAGGGATAAAATCCATAGGCAGGTGCTCGTTGTCACAGTGAATCTTCAGTTTGTCGCAAACCGGTTTCAGTAAGAACCGGCGGCCAGTCCAATCGCAGTATACAAGGGAGTCCGACCATGAAACCAGCCTTAAGCCGTTATGCATTAAGCCAAGTACCGCAGTCCTGGCAGGCCTTTGCACAGGGGGAGGTGCTGGCACATCAGCTGGAAAATCAGTTTAATCTGTGGTGGCCCCGTATTTTTGGTTATCACCTGTTAAAAGTGGGCACTTTGAGCTGTCAGCTTGACACCAGTGCCTGTGGTATTCGCCATCAAATACATCTGGCTGGCAGTGGCGACCAGGTGTCAGTCATTGCAGATCCGGATGACCTGCCTTTTATCGAGCATGCCGTTGACGCGGTGTTGTTAGCCCATTGCCTGGAGTACACGCAAGATCCGCATCACGTGATCCGCGAGGCGCATCGCGTGTTGATGCCGGATGGTTATTTGCTAATGAGCGGCTTTAATCCTTACAGCCTGATGGGACTGTTAAAACTCTGGCCCGGTCTGCATCGGCGTTTACCTTGGTCTGGTCGATTTTTTTCACAGGCGCGTGTCAAAGACTGGCTGCAATTGCTTGGTTTTGAAGTGTTATATGAACAACGTTTGTTTTGTACCAGTATGTTGGCACAATCGCAGGCGAATTCAGCATTCCGGTTATGGGCAGAGCAGCATCTGAACTATTTTGCCGCAGCCTATGTATTAGTTGCCCGCAAGCGCACGTTACCGTTAACGCCGATAAAACCGAAATGGCAATTGACCAACAGCTTTAAACCGGCGGTTAAAGGCGTCAGTGTGCGCCAACAAGGTGGGGTCTGACCTTGCGAATAATCCGTTATCTATTGCTGCGTGCGTTGCCACTGCTGCAGGTATTGGTCTAGTGCATTGCCAAATTTTTGTCGATCCCGCTGGTCGATGGCTGGTGGACCACCGCTGATCATACCGGCGCCACGTAGTTCTTCCTGAAAATTGCGCACTGCCAGACGGGCTTTTACGTTATCTTTGTCCAGTCTATCGCCACGTGGCGTGAGCACTGTGGCCCCTTGCTCGACACAAATTGCAGCCAGAGGAATGTCCTGCGTCATCACCAGATCACCGGGACGCACTGACGTCGCAATCAGGTTATCCGCCACATCAAATCCTGCCTCGACACGGAACTGTCGACACCATGCCGCTCTCGGCAAAGGCAGCGCGTGGTTAGCAACAAAGTTCAGTTCTATTTTGAGCCGCTCTCCAGCCCGCAGTAACATATCGCGACATACCTTTGGACAGGCGTCAGCATCAATCCAGATGGCCATTAAATCACTCCTGCTATTGTAACCGCTGATGGCGCCTTCGCTGCGAGCATACGACTGGCTGAATTACTCAGCGTCATAAACAACAGATCTGCACGGTAGGCGCCGGGTTGCCGGGTTTCGGTAAAACCAAGTCGCAGGTAGCTGCGTAGAGCTGGCTGATTGTTACGAAATACGTATAGCGATGCTTGTCGTTCAGGCCACAATTGCAGACCAGCGGCAAGCAGGGCGCAGATCAGTGGTCCCGACAAACGTTGGCCGCGATAGTCCGGCAGCACCAACAAACGCGCCAGATGTAATCGGTCAAAGCGATCGCAGAGCTGACCAAAAGCCATTAGATTTTTACGTTCATCGAGTAAAACGTAACTCTGCGTATCTGGTAGCTGAAGTTGCTGCAAAAATTCAGTGTGACGCGGAGGGAAACGAAAGCCTTCACCGCCCCATTGCGTTAATGCCGCCACATCGTTGAACTGCTCAGCCAGTGACCATTGCTGCTCTGTAGTCGCACGCAAAAGTTGCATCAAAGCTGCTGTGCCAGATAGAAACAACCGGGGACCAGCAATAACCACAGCAGGATCATGCTGGTTTGCCACGCGAGCCGGTAAAAAGGTTGCGCATAAAAGTCAGGTTGCTGGCGGATCCACATCAGCATTGCGGCGCCGATCACACTTGGCAGACCATAAATGGTCTCAAACTGACCATTAAGTAAACTTGCCCAACAGGCGACAACGCCGGTCACTGACAATAGCAACCAGCTCACTACCATAGTCTTACTCTGATTTACAGACATCTAAGCTCCGGCTTTTCGTGGCATTACCACATCAGGTCATCAGGTATTTTAAAATCGGCGTACGGATCATCGGCAGGCATCTGCTCATCTTGCTGATTTAACAAAACGACGGCGTCAGGTTGGCGCAACAGCAGTTTCTCGGCGATTTGGATCGGTACTAAGTGATAATGCTCATCTAAACGGGCGATCGCAATCAGACCTTTGACTAGTTGTTGCTGCACTTTTTCGCTGACATAAATCTTTTTGATCTTGGTACCATCGGTGAAATTAAAACCAAGTTCGCCTTTATCGCGGATGATATTCATTTCAATGATTTGTTTTACTTGTGCGGCAAGCGCTTTTTTGTCGGCTTCGGCTTTTTTCTGCTGATTGAGTTCTTTATCGCGGGCAATTTGGGCTTGGCGAGCCTGTTCTGCTAAAACAGTTGCTTCGTTAACGACCACGCCGTGTTTGCCTGCCTGTACGCGTTCTTTGTGTTGCTCTTTTTTGATATTTTTCAGTTTTTTGGCATCGCCAAGACCAGCTTTTAATAATTGTTCAGCCAGAGATTTACTCATGGTCAGTTCCTGTTTGCCTGAATCGAATTGACATATTGTTCCACGGCTGTCAGGTACTTGCCAAGCGTCATGGCTGACGGCGCTGACGTTTTACAGTACACTACATGATTATCTTTTGATTCAGAGTATATATGGCTGCTTTTCAGGAACTCGCGTTAGATCCCCGTTTGTTGCGTTCAATTCAACATTTAGGTTTTACTCAACCTACTGAAATCCAACAAGAGGCAATACCTGCAGTGATGCAGGGCAAGGATCTGATTGTTTCGTCGAAAACTGGTTCCGGCAAAACTCTGGCGTATCTGTTGCCAATGATGCAGCGGTTGTTGCGAAGTAAACCTTTGTCTGCACAAGATCCACGCGCACTGATCCTTGCGCCTACCCGCGAGCTGGCACAGCAAATATATGCGCAACTGCGTTTGTTTGTTGCCAATACCCGTCTCACGCCGGCGTTTATTGTTGGTGGCGAGAATTTTAATGATCAGGAAAAACTGCTAAAACGTCAGCCGCACATCATTGTGGCAACACCCGGTCGATTGGCAGATCATCTGGAACATAAAAGTTTCTTCCTGCAAGGCCTTGAAGTGCTGATATTGGACGAAGCTGACCGGATGTTAGATCTCGGTTTTATGCCGCAACTCAATGCAATCCATAAACAAGCCTCGCACCGGTTACGCCAGACGCTGATGTTTTCTGCAACACTTGACCATGCCGAAGTCAATGAACTGGCGCTATCTCTTTTAAGAGATCCCTATCGCGTTGCGCTTGGGGCTGGCTATGACCCGCATAAAGACATCACACAGAAGTGTTTTTTTGCCGACAACCTGACGCATAAAGAAGCATTGCTTTTACATTTTCTCAAATCGGAAGTTGTCAGACAGTTGATTCTGTTCACCGCAACCCGAGAAGATACGGACCGGCTGGCGGCACTGGTACAAAAAGCCGGATTTGCTGCAGTGGGGTTGAATGGGAAACTGACACAAGCGCAGCGAAATTCGGTCATGCAGGCTTTTGCTGCTAATAAGTATCAGGTCCTAGTCACAACAGATGTGGCATCACGGGGCCTGGATTTGTTGCAGGTATCGCATGTAATCAACTTTGACCTACCAAAACATCCGGAAGAATATGTCCATCGGATCGGTCGAACGGGCCGTGCCGGACAGCAGGGTTGCGCATTCTCGCTAGTTGGTCCAAAAGATATTGTAGCATTCTCTGCAATCGAGCAATTTTTACGGCGTCCGCTTGAAATGGCTCAAGTGGAAGGGTTATTCGCCAAATTTGATGGCACAGTTAAGAAAAAGCCTGTCGGAATGGCTACAAAAACGTCAAAGATTACTGGGCAACGATCAGCTACTGCAAAAGCAAAAATTCGGTCTGCAGACAGCCCCTTGCCAAAGAAAAAACCGAAGTTTTTTGAATCTGGTGATGATGGCGCAGCACCACCGAAAAAAAAGCAGAAATAATTGCTTTCGGTCATATTTTATCCAGAAATCAGTGCTAAACTCCGAAAGTCAGTTGAATGTTTAATAAACACTTTTACTGGCAATGTGTTGTTTGTAAAGGTAAAAATCCACAAGCAATAGGAACGGTCAATGCACGGTTAATTTTATTTTCCGTTTGTTCAGCAATACCTATTGACCCCACCATGTGGTTCACACATAATGGGGTCGTAATATGTACTAGCACGAACGTGGCCGGTAATATTTAAGTCGCCTATAAAGGCAAATATAGTTAAAGTAAGAGAATGTTATGTCACAATTAATTTCCGGCACCGTTAAGTGGTTCAACGAAGATAAAGGTTTTGGTTTCATTGAGCGCGAAGGCGGCAAAGATGTATTCGTACACTTCCGCGCTATTAACGGTACTGGCCGTCGTACGCTGGTAGAAGGTCAGAAAGTGACTTTCGAAGTAACTGAAGGCCAGAAAGGTCCTCAGGCAGAGAACGTAACTGTAGTTGCTTAATAGCTAACTCAGAAAGTTTCTTGAAAAACCGGCTTCTGCCGGTTTTTTGTTTTTGCAAATCTCAAATTTATTCGCTTTGATTCATTAATCCATCCGTCGTTTCTTCAAATTGAAGCGGCATCTGTTGTTTAAGCGCAAAATGAACATCATTGCGGTCAAATCTGAATTATTGACGTTTAAAATCCAGTCTCAGTTTTAATCAATGAAGCTGTGGGGCAATTAGGTATCAGTCGGATATCTGGGAGCCGTGATTTGACTTTCTGGAAACAACCGGAAGCTCAATTTTAGGTTTGCTACTAATTTAACCAGTCTAGATCCAGCTGAGCTTGGGCCGCGTTGCTTTTTAATCCAACGTGAATTCCTACCAGCCTGACCGCTTTTCCATGACCACGTAACCACGCCTGATTCAATAACTGCTGCAGCAAATGGAAACACAATTCGGGGTGTTGTCGCTCAATCGTTGTTTGTCGGAAATCCTGAAATTTTAACTTGATCCCGATTTTTTGGATTTGTTCTTGTGCCTCACAGCGCTCAATCCGTCTTATCAGCTTCTGATACATTTCTGCCAGAGGTTGCATGCTTTGTTCAGGCGTCGTCAGGTCCTGACTGAAAGTTTGCTCGACGGCTACAGATTTGCGCTCCCGTTCATTATGCACCTCGCGACTATCCAGCCCCTGACTT
>JAIXSW010000463.1 GCA_027484495.1 Gammaproteobacteria bacterium | reverse complement strand
GAAATCAGCAGCCACATATCGATGTTCTCGCGTTGCATCAGTGGCGGCAGGATCTGCGTCAGCCGTTGCTGCAATAATTCATCAATCAGCTGCGCCTGCTGCCGTTCCGGCAATACGGCTGTGTTATTTGCAGTTTCACTGGCAAACACGGCCGGGCTGACGGCCAGCAGCAGAGCAAGATAATGTGGTTTCATCGGTAATTTCCCTTGGGTGCGCCTGACTGACGTGCGGATAATTGGCTGAAATTTATCCTAAAAGAATTTTCAGGCTACCGACAGGTGATTGAACCGGGATCGGTGGGGATTGGTCTTGTTGGCTGTAATTAAGCAAGCGGAAAGTTCAGCCAGCCGGTGGCTTCAAGGTGACGAGCACCTGGCTAACGACCACCGAGCTGACAACCCGATCTGAAAGGGATTTATACTGGGGCGAACTACCTTTACTTGCCCAATGCCGCCGCCGGCCTTAAACTTTGCGCACTTTTTTTCCGCCACAGGGCTACCACTTTGACCGACGCGACATCGTTATTCCGGCTTAACAAATTTATCAGTGATACCGGCTTTTGCTCGCGGCGCGAGGCGGACAAGCTGATTGAATCCGGTCAGGTCAAAGTGAACGGGCAAGTAGCTGTGGTTGGCACCAAAGTGTCAGCCGACGACCGCGTCGAAGTGGCTGGCAAGCCGCTGAAAAATAAACCGCGCCGGGTCTATCTGGCTTACCACAAACCGGTTGGGATCACCTGCACCACTGAGCTGCATGTCAAAGGCAATATTGTTGATGCTGTGCAATATCCGGAGCGGATCTTCCCGATTGGCCGGCTGGATAAAGAATCCGAAGGTTTGATTTTCCTGACCAACGACGGCGATATCGTCAATAAAATCCTGCGTGCCGGCAATGCGCACGACAAAGAGTATGTCGTCACGGTCGACAAGCCCATTCACGACGGGTTCCTGAAGAAAATGGCCGCTGGAGTGCCTATTCTTGAGACTGTGACATTGCCTTGTCAGGTCACGCAAAAATCGCGTCAGACCTTTAATATCGTGCTGCGCCAGGGCCTGAACCGGCAAATTCGCCGCATGACGGAGTATCTGGGCTTTAATGTCACTAAGCTCAAACGCGTGCGCATCATGAATGTCCGCCTCGCCGGTCTCGCCCCGGGCCAATGGCGCGAACTGACGCCAGCCGAGATGGCCGAACTGGAAGCCATGTTGCTGACGTCGAGCAAGACTGAAGAAGCTTCCAAGCTGGGCGGCGGGGCATACCAATACGAAGAGTGATGATGGTTTTGCCCGTCAGGGCAAAACCCAGCTTACTCAGCGTCCGCTAATCCCAGGTAATACTGCTCAAACAGCACTTTTTGCAGCGCTTGTTCCATCGCTTCGTTGATTGGGAAATTCATCCCGCCCAGTTCGTAGTCGATTTGGCGGATTTGTTCTTTGCCGTTACGGATCATCGGCGGTGGGTCGGATTCCAGTGCGATTAAGCTGTCCTGATAGGCTTGCGGATAATCGGCTTTGATATTTTTGCAGACACTGAGCTGCACTTCGCCTTCGCGCCCATTGTAGCCGGCGGCGCCAAACAGGCGGCAGATGCCGGGGCGTTTCAGGTAGACGCTGCACTGGCCTTGTTTGCCATCTTCAGAGTGTCGGCTATAGAAGAAACAACCGGGTTTGTCGTGGGCAGCTAAAGCGTCGAGCGTGCTTTCCGCTTTGCCTTCTTTGATCAGTTCAAATGCCAGCGGCAGCATTTCCAGCACAGTGGCTTCAATGCCCGGATGCAAACAACATTCGCCGCAGCCACTGCGGCAAAACAGCCCGCGGTCGCGCTGATATTGCGCATAACGCTGGCCAATGTCGGCAAAGACCACTTCGACCTGTTCAGATAATTGTTGTAAACGTTGCATAGCGGCACCTCAGAATGGGCGCGTATTGTACTGAGCGGCAGCCCAGCGCGGCAAGCGCTGTCTGCATTCGCTGGGGTTATCAGCCCTGAATATCTGCTAGTGGCCGCGGTTTGGCGATACCGTAACCCTGGGCGTAATTAACGCCCATCCGTTTCAGTTCCAGCATAATGTCCTGATTTTCAACAAACTCGGCGATGGTCTGAATACCCATGGCGGTCGCGACATCATGAATCGAATTGACGATGGCGCGGTCGTATTTATCTTCCAGTAAGTCGCGGACGAAATTACCGTCAATTTTGACAAAATCGACCGGGAAGTTTTTCAGATAGCCATAAGACGAGAAGCCGCTGCCGAAATCATCCAGCGAGAAATGACAGCCCAAGCCTCTGAAATGATGAATAAATTCCAGCGTATTTTGCAGGTTCAGAATGGCCATGCTTTCGGTGATCTCAAAACAGATATGTCGCGCCGGGATCTGATATTCATCCAGCAAACCCTGCACATAAGCTTTAAACAGCGGGTCGACCAGAGACGCGCCGGACAGGTTGATACTGGCAAGGCCAAGCGTAGTCAGATGCTGCGGATGTTGCGCCAGCCAGCGGAAATAATTACGTAGCACCCAGCGGTCGATTTGTGGCATCAGGCCATAACGTTCGGCGGAACTTAAGAAATTGCCCGGTGCGATAATGGTTTCGTCTTCACCGACCAGCCGCAGCAGCAGTTCATAGTGCGCCACGGTATCGCGCTGCTGAATGGCCTGGATCGGCTGCATATACAACACAAATTTATCGTTTTCCAGCGCATGACGCAGCACTTGCAGCCATTGCACTTCGGACTGATGTTTTTGCAATTCCTGATCGTCGGCATTAAACAGATGGATGCGGTTGCGGCCTTTTTCTTTGGCAACAAAACAAGCGGAATCGGCTTTTTTCAGCGTTTGTTCGGCGGATAAATCATCCAGCGTGATCTCGGTCAGGCCAATGCTGACACTGATACTGAACAGGCTGTCCTGCCAGAAAAAGCGGAATTCTTTCACCACATCCAGCAATGAATAAGCAATGCTGAACGCTTCCTGCGCGGTTTTACCCGGCAATAACACCCCAAATTCGTCCCCACCAATCCGCGCTAACGAGCCGGTTTGGCCGAGCGCGCGTTTCAGTTGATCGCTGATTTGCTTCAACAATGCATCGCCGGCCGCATGGTCGCAGGTGGTGTTGACCAGCTTAAACTGGTCGATGTCGATAAACAGCACGGCACTGGTTTGTTGTTCCAGCTGGCGGCGTTGCCAGGCTTGTTGTGCCAGCACCAGGAAATGGTGGCGGTTATACAAGCCGGTCAGCGGGTCATGTGAGGCCAGATACGCCAGCTGTTCATGCGCAACTTTTTGCTCGGTGATGTCCACCAGCGAGCCGTGGATAAAGGCTTCGCCTTGGGCATTGCGGCTAAGCCGCGCCGACATCAGCGCCCAGAATGGTGCACCGTCGGCGCGCAGGCCACGTAACTCAAAACTCTGATTACTGATATGTTGCAGCTGACGAACCATCTGCAAGCGGTCGTCCGGGTTGGCGTAATACCGGCCCATGCCGTGTTTTTGTACGTCAACTTCCATCTGACTCAGTTCCTGATAACCGAGAATATTCAGCAGCGCGCGGTTGGCGGACAATAGATGGCCGTCCAGTGTAGTACTGAACAGGCCTTCCACTGCGTTGTGATAGATATCGTAGTATTGCTGCAACGATCGGATGGTCTGCTGATGCGCTTCGGCGCTCTGAATGCTGGCACTTTGCAGCCGCTGCGCCAGGCTGTAGCTCATCAGCAGCATGCTGCAAATCACCGATAGCACCAGCAGCCATTGCCACAGGTGCAAATGATCGAGATAACCAAATTCTGTCAGTAACAACACCGCACTGGCGACGAAAAACAGCAGCCAGCCGATGGCAAAAGTGCGTGCCAGTGGCAGCCCGCTAAAACCATACCGTAACGCCTGCAACAAATTAGTCAGCATTACCTGACAGACCACAATCAACAGCAAATCCAGCTGAATACTGCGTGGCGCATACAACGGCGTGAATAACAGCGCGGCGCTGGACGCCAGATTCAGCCACAACAACCAGCGTTGCCGGTTTTGTACGATGGCGTTGGTGAGCAGCGTCAGGAACAGCATGCAGGCGCCACCGGCAACATAAAATACTGACGGGTTCAGTTCCGGATATTCCGGCCAGACCATCGCAAAACCAGCACCGTTTAAAATCGACACCATCAGGCTGAAACTGAAAAAGAAGCCGGAGAAATGGCAATACAGCGGTTCGCGTACGTTCAGATACAACATGGCGTTATACAGCGCCATCACCAGTAAAATCCCAAGGATCAGGCCATCAGAGATCTGGCGTTGCAGCAGCTGTAAGCCAAATTCTTCGGTGCTGAACAGCTGCAGGTTGGACGGGATCACGGCGCCATCCTGCACTTTGACTAATAAATCCAGTTCCTGATCGGCTTTAAAATTCAGCGGCACGGCGAAACTGCGTGCCTGCAGCATGCGCTCACTAAAAGGAAATTCGGTGCCGGAGCGGTTGATCAGACTCAGTTCGTGGCTTTGCCGGTCATACAGGTAAAACTCGACACGGTCGGCGTTAATGGATTCGTAATTCAGCACCACAGTGCCGGGCTGCTGGCCGCTGTAATGCAGACGTGCCAGAAACCAGACGGCTTCCGGGTAACTGCGCAGCGCCTGATTCGGCTGGTCCAATGGCACAAAGGCGTGCAGGCGGGCCGGTTCAAACACAATGTCTTCGACACCAACGTTCGGGTCGACCTGCTGATAATATAAATTTGGGAACAAACTTTGTTGTTTCAGCGCGGGATCAATGCGGATAGTTTCGGCATGGAAGGCCAGAGCAGCCGGACTGAACCAGCCTGACAACAGCAGCCAGCAAAACAAAAAAAAGCGCTGTCTCATGTTCTTCTTCCCGATCTGAATCTAAGTGAATGAATTCTAAACAAGATCTTGCGCAAGTAGCGCATGGAGTTCCGACAGTAGCATATCTGCCTGCGCACTGTCAGTATCAATCCAGCAGGCCTCAGTATAGTGTTCCAGATGCAGATAAAACGGCTGGTCGCAGAAACTGAACCGGATCAGCAGTAAATCCAGACTGAGCTCGGTTTGCAGCCGGCTCAGCGGTGCAAATTGCTGCAGCCATTGTTGCAACAATGGCGCGTCACTGGCCGGGTCCGGCGGCTGGCGAAACACCAGCTGCAATTGCGGTGCAGGCTCAGCAGAAGCGTTGATCTGTTGCAGACGGAGCATAGGCGGCAGTCCTGTTGCTGAAGACGGAAAAGCCGATTTTAGCAATTTTCTTGTGTAATCAGGACCTTTTGCTTTACTCAAACCAGTCATCACAATCAGGAGCTGCGTATGAGAACATTGATGTTATTGATCCTGCTAGCTTTTTCAGTATCGGTATCAGCAGAGTCCGCTGATATCAGCCGCGGTCAGAGCAAAGCGGCGATGTGCACGGCCTGTCATGGCGCCAACGGTATTTCCGTGTTGCCGGATTACCCGAATCTGGCCGGGCAAAAAGCCGGTTATCTTGAGCAGGCATTAAAAGCCTACCGTGATGGTCAACGCCAACATCAAATCATGGCGCCGATGGCGCAGGGCCTGACGGATCAGGACATCACCGATGTAGCCGCGTTTTATGCGGCGCAGCAACCAACTCCGGCCGCAGCGGCAGAAGTGGTTGCCTCACAATAATCAGCCGGATTAACGACCGTCTTCAAACCGTAACGATGCATTCAGATTTTCATAGGTGCCATCGGTATACAGCACCAGCACTGACGCTGAATATTCCACGAAGGAATAAGCGGTAAAAGCGCAACTGGCAGTGGTTTTACTTTTACACACTGACGGTGATTGCCAAATGTACTGGCTCACCGGTTTGCTGGTGTTTTCCACTTTAAACGAAGCTGGTGCTGTACGTTTACCCCAAATCATCGTGTCGCAGTAGCCAATTTGGCTGTCGCCGCCAACAGTGCAACGTAAATCTGCCGCAAAGGCGGAGGAACTCAGTAAAAGCGCGGATACCATCAGTAATTTTTTCATCGAGATGCCCTGTATCTTTTGTGGTTTTTGGTTGGATATTTCCTGCAAAGGAAACGATCCCAGCATGCAAAAAGCACAAGGGCAGGCCTAGAGCCTGAAGTGCGATATCAGAAATTTATGCAGGGGTTATCAGTTGTTCATCAGATGCTTGGCGCAGGTTTGGTTTTTTGCCCTGACGGGCGGCGGTTTTCCAATTTACTTTTCATTTTCATCTTTGCGGTGAGGCCGCCTAGCAAGGAAATAATGATTGTCACAACAAAACGCCGCCCGCAGGGCAAAAGCCAGCGCCAGCATACAACCTACTGGTCCAAATACTCGCTAATCAAATCAAGAAACTCGTCGCCGTAGCGGCTGAGTTTAGTTTGGCCGACGCCGCTGATGGCGAGGAAGTCGCTGCGGCTGGTAGGCATTTGCTGGGCCATTTCGATTAAGGACGCGTCGCTGAATACGACAAAAGGTGCGACGTCGGTACGTTCGGCGATTTGTTTGCGCAGCGCACGCAGTTTACTGAACAGGATCCGGTCGTAATCTTGTTTTTGCTGCACCTTGCCGGCTTTCGGTGACGTCGGTGCGTTTAAGCGCGG
>JAIXSW010000254.1 GCA_027484495.1 Gammaproteobacteria bacterium | reverse complement strand
TATTGTGCACAAAGCCAACATCCTGAAATCGACGTCTGGTTTGTTCCTGAAAACAGCGCGTGAAGTCGCCGCACGTTACCCGGATATTCAAACTGTAGAAATGATCGTGGATAACGCCTGTATGCAGTTGGTGATGAACCCGCAACAATTTGACGTCATCGTTACCACCAACTTGTTTGGCGACATCCTGTCCGATTTGTGCGCAGGTCTGGTGGGTGGTCTCGGTATGGCGCCCGGTGCAAACATCGGCAAAGACTGCGCTATTTTTGAAGCGGTACACGGCAGTGCGCCGGATATCGCTGGTAAAAACCTCGCGAACCCAAGCTCAGTGATCCTGGCGTCAATCCAAATGCTGGAATATCTGGGCATGAAAGACAAAGCGCAGCAAATCCTGGCGGCCGTGACAGACGTCATCGCGACCGGTGACCGTACGACGCGGGATCTGGGTGGTACACATGGCACTACAGATTTCACGCAAGCGGTGCTGGAACGTCTCTGATCCCCGCCTTGACCGGATAAGGCTGCCTCTGTGCAGCCTTTTTTGTCGCAAAAAAATGACCAATCGGGGCGAAGCCTGATTTACCGCAAACTGCTGAAACTTTGCTATGGTAAATTCTGCAACAGTCACAATCAGTTAGCGGGAGTCTGGCATGGGTTGGTTTTCAAGTCTGTATACCACGGTAGAGCGCACCTTTTTTGATAGTCTCAGCAAAAAAATCATCGGTAATATCGGCTTTTTGACCATCATCTTCTGGTTAGCGCTGTATTTTGCCTATCCAGACACCGGCAGTGCCAGCAGTGCCTGGTGGACCACGTTGTTACTGGGCACCGGCGCATTCCTGTTCACCATCGGCTATCTGATTTATCTGATTGTGCGACCGGTACAGGCGCTGGTACAGGCACTACAAAAAGCCAATCAGAACGGCACCGATTTAAATCACCGGCTGCCAGCGTTTACTTATGATGAGTTCAGAACGCTGTCCGAGGAATACAATCAATTTGTCAGCCAACTAGCACAGTTGCTGGCCAAATTGCATCATCAGGCCCAACATACCCACCAAATCAACGAGCAAGTCAGCGGAGCAGTGAAGACTACCCGCAGTCATCTGCGGGCGACAGAACAACGAAGCGAACAAATCCGCAGTGACAGTGATCATGTGCTGGATCAGCTGGCAGCGATTGTCAGCACTGGCGACCAGATGAATCAGGTCGCGCAGACCACAGTGACTAAAGCAGCAGATGCCAGCAATGGCATGACCGCCATTTCGACGCAGTTATCCGGCATAGTGCAATTACTGGAAACCTTTGGCGCCACTGTCGAAGGCCTGCAAAAGAATTCAGAAAATGTGCGGCAAATTCTGCAAATGGTTGAGACATTCTCTGACCAAACCAATCTGCTGGCACTGAATGCGGCCATCGAAGCAGCACGTGCCGGCGATGCAGGAAGAGGTTTTGCTGTGGTTGCAGACGAAGTCCGCACCTTGGCGGCGAAAGTGAATGAGGCGACGCGGCAGATATCTGGTTTCCTCAATGATATGGAACGTCTTGTTCGCGACACCCGGGCAGAATCAGAGCGGTTAAATGAGCAAGCGGGTCAGGCCCAACAGTCGATTGGCGCCACCGCCAGCGAATTTGTCCAGTTGCAACAGCAACTGGCACAAGCCAAACAGGGTGTACAGCAGATCACCGGTTCTGTATTGGATTTAGAACGCAGCTATCAGCAAACTCACCAACATTTGAGTGCCATAGAGCAAGGCACAACAGATGCCTATCAGCAGATGTCTTCAATTGAAACCGCCGGTCAGACCCTATTAAAGGCGACCGCGGAAACTCAGCAGCAGCTTGGTCGATTTGCCCATTAATCGGCTCTCGCTCAGTTTGCACTCTGAGCCAGCGCCTGCACTAATTGCAACACCGCCGGATGCGTCAGCTTACGCTCCGGCGAAATCGCATAAAAAACTTCTTTCACCTGATCGGTGCGCCCTACGACTTCCACCTCGTATTGCCGGCAGATTTTGGCTTCAATCAGACTCGGCGCGGAGAAAATACCTAAGCCTTGCTGACCAAACGCTTTCATCAGTGCACTGTCATCAAATTCCGCCACTATTTGACCACTCACGGCATGCTGGGAAAACCAGGCATCCAACCGCTGCCGGATGATCGACCTTTTGCTTTGCAACAACAGTGGCTGCTGGTGTAAACAGGCCGGGAAACTGGTACGTTTTAATACCGCAGCCAGTACCGGAGTGGCAAAAAAGCTGGTGCCAGACTCAACAATTTGATGGCTGTAGGCTTTCAGCGGGCTGGAAGGCGACAATGGCTGATCGGTTAACACCAGATCCAGCTTGTTCAGTGCCAGATCAGCCAACAATTGGTTTTGATCACCTTCAATACAAATCAGCCGCAGTTGTTCCGGCAACGTAAACACCGGCCGCAACATCTCGTAAATAAAGGCTTTGGGTAACACGTCGGTGACCCCGACGGTAAATGTCTGCCACTGCACACCATGGTGGCCTTTGAGTACAGTTCTGAGTTCATCCCCCAGCCGGAAAATATCCTCGGCATAACGATAAGTGACCCGTCCCAGCTCGGTCAGCGCCCATTTTTTCCCACTGCGGACAAACAAGGCGGTGCCTGTGCTGTGCTCCAGCGCGGCCAGCTGACCACTGATGGTTTGTGCAGTCACATGCAGCTGTTCACTGACTCTGGCAATACTGCCCTCTTTTGCAACCAGGTAAAAATAGTACAGCTGATTAAAATTGACCGGTGTCATAGCCCCACCATGTAAGTTATAAACTGATTTGCACTTAGGTATATTCGATTTTACCGAATAGCACAATCTTTGTTTTAATGCAGAGAGTTAAAACCGGCTGGCAACAGCTCATTTCAATCCGGAGTGCATATGACGACATATCATCAACAGGCCTATAGCGGCGCTCTCGGCGTCGAACAGGCCAACAAAGTTCTGCGCAATACTTATTCCTTGCTGGCGATGACACTGGCGTTCAGCGCAGTGATGGCCGGCATCAGCGCCAGCATGAATCTGCCGCATCCCGGCATTCTGATCACACTGGTCGGTTACTTCGGTTTGTTATTTTTCACGACCAAATTCCGCAACAGCGCCATGGGGCTGGTCGGTGTTTTTGGTCTGACCGGCTTTATGGGGTACACCCTGGGCCCGATCATCAACCGTTATCTGTCGCTGCCAAATGGCGGTGAAATTGTCATGTTAGCGATGGCGGGCACTGCAGCCATATTCTTTGCATTGTCAGCGTACGCTTTGATCAAAAAGACCAATTTTAGTTTTATGGGCAGTTTCCTAACCGTTGGCATCCTGGTCGCTTTCCTGGCCGGTCTGGGTGCCGTCTTTTTTGAAATTGCGGCTCTGAGCCTCGCTGTGTCAGCCATGTTTGTTCTGCTGATGTCTGGCATGATCTTGTATCAAACCAGTGAAATCGTCCACGGCGGCGAGACCAACTACATCATGGCAACAGTCAGCTTGTTTGTATCAATCTTTAACCTGTTCACCAGCTTGCTGCAGCTGCTGGGATTTATGAACAGCGATGAGTAACTGAGTTTTATTGTTAGATCTGGTCCATTTCATGTTCCGTTAGTAAGACCCTTGAGCAACTCGACACCCGCTCTTTGCCCCCGTTTTTCGGGGGCTTTTTTTTTATGTACAGGATGTACGGTACTGTGAAGCAGGGATTTCGAGACGCCAACAGTTTGGCGTCTCGCCTGATGAACGCCAGTCGCTCTGCGAATGGCAAATGCAGGAGCAATTTTTGAGGATTGAGGACACAGCGATCGTCTGTCACCTCAATCCACACATTGTAAAGATCCGACAATTCTTGTTACAAAGCCTTGCCATGCCATCTGATTACTTTCTTACCCGGAGCTGTTAGCTTAGCCTCGCGATTTTTTAGATCAGACTGGGGTTTTTGTCATGTTGAATCAGTTTCTGCTGGGGCGGTTATTACTGCTGAGTTGTACGCTGCTGTTTTCTGTCGCCGTAACAGCTGAGACACTGCCTGGCAGCTCAGGCATGGCACAAGGCATCTATTACCAAACCTTTGGCACTGGTCAGCCGGTACTCATCATCAATGGCGGACCAGGTCTCGACAGCGCAGGCTTTGAACCGGTCGCCAAAGCAATTGCCGCACAAGGCTTCCAGTCCATCCTGTTTGATCAACGTGGTACAGGGCGTTCGGTATTGGCTGCAATCAATGCTGACAATATCCGCTTGGCGCTGATGGTGCAGGACATCGAACATCTGCGTCAGCATTTGCAGCATGACAAACTGATTATTCTCGGCCATTCGTTTGGTGGCATGTTGGGCGCTGCGTATGCGGCCAAATATCCGCAACATATTCAGAAGTTAATTTTTTCTTCATCCGGTGGTTTGGATCTGCAATTCCGTGATCAAATCGCCGAGCGATTACTGCAAAATCTCAGTCTGAAAGAACAGATAAAGCTGCAGATGTATCAGCTGCGCCAACGCAGTGGCGATGATTCAGTATCGACTCGCGACAAGCTGGCTCAATTGCGTGCCAACGCCTATGTCATCGACAAAACTAAAGCGTCGCTGATTGCGGCCCGGCTTAAAGTCGTGAATATGACCATCAATAGTCTGGTATTTGCCGATCTCGACAACATGCATTTTGATTTGAAACAGCAATTTAAAACCTTTGAGGCGCCAGTGCTGGTCCTGCAGGGGGAAAAGGATATTATCAGCGTCGATACGGCAAAAACTATCGCCGGTAGTTTCAGCAATGCCCGGCTGGTGCTGATGCCAAACTGCGCGCACTATGGCTGGCTTGACCAACCACAGCTGTATTACAACGCATTATTTGAGTTTTTGCGCTCAGCGCCTGTGCGTCATAGCTGACGCCGGTTTGCCGGTGATAGCTTCCCGGCAGACCACAGAGAAAAAAGCATTGACCCACCGGTGAAATTCTATACACTGCGCCGCTGTTTTCCCTGCGCCGAGTGACTGATGAACCCAACTGCAATAACCCTGAAAGCCGAACTGCAACAAAACCTGAATGACCTCGGTTTTACCGAACTGACACCGGTACAACAAGCCAGTTTACCGCTGATCCTGGCCAACCGGGATCTGATCGCGCAGGCGCAGACCGGCTCAGGCAAAACCGCAGCTTTTGCCCTTGGCATGCTGCAGTTACTCGACGTCAAACGCTTTCGTATTCAAAGTCTGGTGTTATGTCCGACCCGTGAGCTGGCCGATCAGGTCGCCACAGAGATCCGTAAACTGGGCCGCGCCATTCACAATATAAAGGTCCTTACCTTGTGCGGCGGCGTCCCTTTCGGCCCACAGCTGGGCAGTCTGGAACATGGCGCCCACATCATTGTCGGCACACCGGGCCGCATTGAGGAACATTTACAAAAAGGTTCATTACAGCTGCAGGATTTGAATCTGCTGGTATTGGATGAAGCCGACCGCATGCTGGAAATGGGTTTTGCCCCTAGTCTCGATGCTATCGTGCAACAAACACCGAAAAACCGGCAGACGCTGCTGTTCAGCGCCACCTTCCCGCGACAAATTGAACAATTAGCCAGCCGCTATTTAACTGAGCCGGCAAGAGTGCAGATCGAAACAGCCGACAACAAACCGGCCATCGACCAACAGTTTCACGCCATCAGTAATAACGACCGTTTTATGGCGGTCGAACTGTTGTTAAAACAACATCAACCGGTTTCTGCCGTGTTGTTCTGTAACCAAAAACGCGAATGTCATGATTTGTGGCAGTATCTGGTTGATCAGGGCTTTAGTGCCTTAGCATTACATGGCGATCTGGAACAACGCGACCGCGATCTGACCCTAATCCGGTTCAGTAACCAAAGCTGTAACGTGCTGGTGGCGACCGATGTCGCGGCGCGCGGGCTGGATATTCAGGGACTGGATCTGGTGGTCAATGTGCAGCTGGCACACGACACCGAAACCCACGTGCACCGCATCGGACGCACCGGTCGTGCCGGCGCCTCGGGTCTGGCCGTCAGTCTGGTGACGCCGGCCGATGATTACAAACGCGCATTGCTGGCCGACCTGTATCCTGCTGCCGAACAACTGCTGGCCTTGCCTGATGCAAGCCTGTTACAGCGGGCGCCGCGCACTCCGGCGATGGCTGCGATCTGGATTGACGGTGGTAAAAAACACAAAGTCCGCGCTGGCGACATCGTTGGTGCACTGACGGTTGACCAGCAAATCGAAGGCAATCAGATTGGTAAAATCCAGGTAACGGAGTTCCATTCTTATGTCGCAGTGCCTGCCCATCAGGCCAAACATGCACTGAAGCTGATCAGTGCTGGCATCAAAGGCCGCAATTTCCGCTGCCGCATCTGTTAATCAGCCGCTAAAGTGTTCTCCCAGACGCTGCATCGCGGCGTCTGCTTTCTCCCCCTCCTACTGCACTGGGCAGTCCGGCAAATTCAGGCTAAGCTCGAACATCGATTCAGCGACACAGGGAATTTGTTATGTCTGGTCTGGACATGCTCGATGCTTTTATCGGGCTGGTTGGCATCTATCTGACACTCAGTTTATTGGTCACTGCCATTGGCGAAGGCATTAGCCAGGCCGCCGGTATGCGGGGGCGCAATTTACGCCAGGTATTCACCGGTCTGGTAGGTAAAACCCGCACCAGAGAACTGTATCTGCATCCGCGTATCCGCCAGCTGATGCAATATGATGCGCCAAATAGTGCGCTTAGAAAGATCTGGTTACGGCTGGGGTTTGGCTTACCGTCTTATATTCCCGCCGATATCGCCATTGAAGTATTGTTGGAGCAGCAGCTCGGCGCACCGCTGTTGCAACTGCGCCAGTCACCGCTGGAGATCCAGCAACGGCTGGAACGCCTGCCGCCATCCTCAACCCGCAGCAGTTTGCTGTATTTCTGGCATCAGGCCAGTGCTGATCCACAACAATTTCAAACATTAGTGCAGGACTGGTTCAATGACCGCTGTGATCGCGCTGTCGGCTGGTTTAAACGCAAACTGGGGATCCTGCAGCTCATTATTGGTATGGCGGTCGCCATTGGCATGAATGTCGATTCGATTGCCTTATATCAAAAACTATTTTCGGACCCGGTGGCGCGCCAGCAAGCTGTTTTATTGGCCGAAAATCTGGCAGCAAACCCGCAATTGGCCGCTGAATTATGCCGGGAAGACAAGGCAAGCTGCATGGACACAATGACGCTGAAGCAGCAGCTGACGCAAACCGCGCCATTGTTAGGTCGCAGCGCTGATGATGCCGTCCTACCGTCGAACCCACTAACCTGGATTGGCTATCTGCTGACGGCTTTTGCCCTGTCACTGGGTGCGCCATTCTGGTTTGATATTTTGCAGAAACTGATGGCAGTGAAACAGAAGTTCCGCCCCGGCAACCAGACAAACAACGAGACTGAAGCCCAGAGCTCCGCTGCCAGTGTCACCGCAACCCTGGTCACAAACAACAGCGGAACCGTGGTTGCTGTGTCCGGCCACGCCAATCCCATTGCGGCAATGGACCTGCAATTGGCCCGCTTGTCAGATCTGGTCTATTTGGATGGGCCGCAACTGGATTTGGAACTGCAGACTTTTTTACTGAGCGGCACGCTGCGTTCGGTCGGCGAAGATACCCAATATCTGTACGCGCGTGGCGCTGAATACGATGTGCTGATTTGCCGCGGAACTGAAGGCAAGTTGGCAGATATCCGCACCGATGCGCAATGCCCGCTACGGCTATGGCCAGAAGGCGGCAATAGCAAAGCACATCAGGGCTTTAGTACACAGGCAAATGTCATTCTGGCCGATCTGAAAGAACAACAACCAAACGCCGGACTGGAACGGCCACTGTGGATCACCGGCCACAGTTTAGGCGGTGCGCTGGCGGTATTATTGGCGCTGCAGCTAAGTAAAATCAGTGGCATAAAGCTGGCAGGTTTAGTGACCTTTGGCCAACCTAAAGTCGGTGACGCGCAGTTGTCACAGGCGATCACGCAACAACTGCTGCCGTTTTACCGGCGCTATGTGAACCAGCGCGATATAGTCCCCAAACTGCCGCCACTACCAGACTATCGCCACAGCGGCCAGTTATATTATTTCGATGATTTGGACCAACTGCAGCTCAACCCACCGCGCTGGCTGATGTTACTGGATCAGGTATTGTGCAGCCCGGATCAGGCCGAATCCGCGCTGCGTCAACATCTGGATGACCATAAGATGAAAGGATATCTGCAGCTGCTGGCAAAACCGCGCTGAATCCAGGGGGTTGGTTTAGTCAACTCTGGATAGTGCCTGCCCCAGCAGCCGGAAATACTGCAGCCAGTGGCCTGCCAGCAGGCTGCTTTCTGCAGCATCGGGATACACAGCGGCGCGCATTTGTTGTTCAGCACTGAGCCGGCGTGCCGGCCAGACAGTGCCGCTGACCAGAAAACTGTTCTGCAGACTCTGACGCTGCAGCATATTTTCAAAAGCGCGGGCGCACAGTTCTTCTGGCAAGGCGTAATACAACATGTTGCGCGCACTGTCGGCAGCGGCGGCACGCTGAAACAATGCCGATGGTTCCCGCCCGTCCGCTGCGACTAAACAATGGGCATAACCCGCTGCCAGCAACTGATTCAGCGGATGCGGTTGTATCGGCGCACCATTCAGCCAGCTGCGGCTGGCGAAATCGCCGGGTTTAACGTCGTGACAGAAACGGCTGGCAATATAGTGGTCAAAAGCATGAAACCATTCGTGCGCCAGCGAGCCACCACCGGCATTTTTGGCCAACGCCAGTAACCGGCCCTGTGGCTGGTAAAATGCGCAACTGCCGGGTTCACCACCAGTACCAAAACTAAGCGCCAGCGAGCCATTCAGTGAAATCACCCGGGGCGGTACCTGCAATAACAGCTGCAGATCCGCCAGCGCATCAAAAAACAGATTGGCCGCCAGCTGGGTTTCTGAGGGCGTGACCCAGCGGCCGATTTTAATTCGGCGGAAATCAAAGATTTTAACAATGTCGCCGAAACTGACATCAGCACCGGCGCGATGTTCGGGACCGTTGCGAAAATAAGGCCGCTGAATTCGCGGCACAGACGCCTGAGACTGCATCTGCTGCTACGGCAGCTTCAGGTGGCGGCCACCGTCCAAGGCCAGCACCCGGCCCGTGATATACCGACTTTGCAGCAGATACAAAATGCTCTGCAGCACTTCGGCAGGCCCCGGCTCGATTTCCATCAGCGATTTTTTCAGCGTATAGGCTTTGTAGTCTGCGCTATCCCCTTCGTTAAACATCAACAAGGCCGGGGCTATCGCGTTGACTTTCACCTGCGGCGCCAGCTGACGCGCCAGCGACAACACCAGATTTTCCAGTGCGGCTTTGGACGCGGCATAGGCCATATGATTACAACTGCCGGTAGTGACGGCAAAATCACTGATCGCGATAATATCGGCCGTTTGCGGTTGGGCTGTTGTGAGCAGAGGCGCCAACGCACGGCTTAGCAGATAAGGTAATTTGGTATGAATACGGAACATGTCATCAAATACCGCCGCATCAGCTCTTAACTGGTCCAGCAGATTTTCACCGGTTGCAGACTCGCCGGCCCAACTGGAGGCGTTGTGGATGACAGCGCGCAGCGGCAGCTGATGCTGCTGACATAAAGCGCTGACGGTCTGAGCCAGCTCACTGACCTGCAATGCTAAATCAGTGTCCGGCTGAATATCGAGCGGCAAACAAATCACCCCAGCCTGACGCAACTGCTCAACACCGGCTTTTGGCTGACGATAAGTAGCGATCACCTGATAGCCAGCCTGTTGCAAACCCAGTGCACAATGTAATCCCACGCGCTGCGCCGCACCGGTGATCAAAACCATTCCCGTCATACATACTCCCGAGCAGATTTTCACTGAATTATGCCAGATATTGGCTACTGCCGGCGAGGCCGGCGACAACCAACAGCGCGGCATATACGCAGTCTGTCGCCGGATTGATCAAAGCTGGTCAGCTCCTAACTGCATTGATTGCAGTTCCTCGCCAAATAACAGGCAGAAAAAAAGCGCCAAATTTGGCGCTTGTTCTATCAGTGAGTGGAGCGCTTTAGTTAAGCGGCTTTCATCCAGCCGGCACACCAACCAGCTTTCGCAACGAGCTTGCCACTGAAGATGGCACAGCCGCCGGTGTCGCCTTTCGCATCTTTGGCATAATGCATACAGTTGCCGCAGGTCTGGTCGGCAGTGGTAGATTTCGCGACATATTTCATCGCAACGGCCATCGGATCATCCGCTTTGACGGCTTCTTGCGCCACTGCATTGAGGCTGACGCCGCCCATAGTGACGCCAATCAAAGTAGCTGAAGATAATTTTAAAAAGGAACGACGATCAAATTGAGACATTTCTTGCTCCTGTTGCACGGTAGATATCAGGTCTTATTGGTGTTTGCTGTCGATTGATTGTTGGCAGAAACTGCAGTCGAAATCTGGTTTGCGCCCAGATCCACATCACATACGGTCCGAGCTGCAGTATGGATGATTTTGCCAGCTCTGCTCGTCGCAAATGTTGATCCGGCGCAGATTTTGGCAACAAAAAGCGCGGATTCAACAAGATCCGCGCTTATTCAGCAGCAAAAATCTGCCACAATCAGCAGGCAAAACGTCAGAGCACAGGCTCGGTAAATTCCTGTTGATGCAACCAGGCAGCCAATTTCGGTGCCCGTTTGGTTTGTGACCACTGCTCCAACATCTGCCATTTCACCGCATCCAATTGGCTCAGCATTGCCGGTGTCGCTGTGACGCAGGTCAGTTCAATCCGATGACCGTTTGGGTCAAAGAAATAGATGGAACGGATGATTTCATGGTTGGTGGGACCGACGACTTTGATCCCGCGTTGTTCCAGTTCGGCTTTTGCCGCCAACAACGCGGTTTCATCGTCTACTTGCAGCGCGATATGTTGTACCCAGTCCGGCGTATGCGGATCTTTCCCCATCCGCGGTGAATTCGGCAGTTCAAAAAACGCTAGAATATTGCCCTGCCCGGCATCTAAAAAAACATGCATGTAGGGATCCGGTGCTTTGGTCGAGGGTACCCGGTCTTCGGCGATCGCCAGCATAAAGTTCATGCCGAGCACCTCATGGTAAAACTGCACCGTTTCGCGGGCATCATGGCAACGATAGGCCACATGATGGATTTGCCGGATCTGGATAGTACTGGTCGTTGGCGCGCTCATAACAAGCCCCGCTTTTGCTGATCACGTTCGATCGATTCAAACAGCGCCTGAAAATTACCTTCACCAAAACCGAGATTGTCGACACGCTGAATAATCTCAACAAAAATCGGCCCAAACAGATTCTTGGTGAAAATTTGCAGCAAATAACCATCGTCGTCGCCATCAACCAACACCTGATGCTGCTGAATGCGTTGCTTGTCTTCACGCACCTGCGGCACCCGGGCAAAAGCCTCGGCGTAATAGTCGTCGTGAATGTCGAGCGTATCAATGACCTGATGATCCAATTTATCGAGTGAATCCAAAATGTTGTCGGTCAGGAACGCGATATGCTGCACACCCGGGCCGTTGTATTCGCGCAGGAACTCATCGATCTGATTGCGATCATCGCCTTTGCCTTCATTGATCGGAATACAAAAACTACCGTCCGGTGAACGCAGTGCATAAGACAACAAGGCAGTTTGCTGACCTTTGATGTCGAAATAACGCACCTCAGTGAAGCCAAATACTTGTTTGTAAAAGTCGGCCCAATACTGCATCGTACCTTTCACCACATTATTGGTTAGATGATCGATACAGCTGAAGCCCAAATCCGCCACAATGGCCGGTTCGTCATGCGGTTCAAAATCACGTTGATAAATAGAATCCGCTACACCGTAACGATCGATAAAATAGATCAGGCTATCGCCGATGCCGTAAATAGCCGGATATGGCAAGTCGGTTAATGCCGGCTCTGCGCCACGGGCGCCGCGTTCAATCGCAATCCGTCGGGCAGCGACCGCGTCATCAACCCGCCAGCCCATCGCACAAATCGCCGGGCCGTGACTGCGGCTGAAATCCGCCGAAAAGCCGCTGCGCTCACGGTTCAGCAGAATATGAATGTCATTTTGCTGATAATAATCAATGGCTTTCCCTTTAAATTGCCGGGTTCTGGAAAAACCAAAAGCCTGGAACACCTGATGTAAATAATGGCTGTCGGCTGCGGCGAATTCAGTAAATTCGATCCCACGTAAGCCCAGAGGATTGTGCTGCATATGCGCCTCAAAAGTGAATATATTGTAAATTCAATAACCACTTCACGATAACGGCCAAGCGCAGTCATTTTGTTGATGCAGATCAAAGTTGGCTGAAGACAAGCCAAAACGGCGGTTTTTATTCTGTCAGCGATCCGTGACAGAAACTGTCAGCCAGTAAAATATTTTGGTTTAAAATCAAATTCTTAGTGACTATTTCTTGATATTGTTGGCCCGCACATCGGGCATCGCTTCGACAAAAAGCCGGGCGACAATCCGTTGATATTCGCCACTGCGTTTCATCTCATCCAGCGCAGACTGTAACGCTTCCACTTGTTCCGGCGGGACTGCCAGATTTAAAGCCAGATAGTTGTCGCCTTTGGTTTCCAGTTCAATCACCGGCTCCACCTGCTCAATAGTGGCTTTATGTGCCGCCAGCCAGGCCGGCATGACCAGCTCAGAGCCAATGATCAGATCTACTTTGCCTTGCAGGAATAAGCCGATTGGCGCTGATTTTGAAGGAAAATCCAATAAGTTTTTCCCTCTGACAAAACCTGCTTTTAATAAAAACTCTTCATACACATCACCGCGGGCGACCGCAATGCCAAATTGGCGGGCCTGAACTAAGTCTTGTGGATTGACCTCGGGTCGGTTTTTCAGCCGGTACAAGAAAGCCCGGGACGACGCCAAAGGCCCGACCCACTGAAATTTTGCTTGCCGCTCCGGTGTACGGGATGTGGTGAATAAACCGGCTTTGGGATCTTGCAGGGCGTACTCATAAGCACGTAACCAGGGGTACATCTGCATGTTGCATTCGGTGTTCGAGATCTCACAAAGCCGGTGCACGATTTCAGCATTAATGCCGGTAATGCGGTTACCGTCCTGATAGTTATAAGGCGGGAAATGCTCGGTCAGCAGATGCAGTGTGGTGGCTGCATACAGGGGGCAGATGAGGAAAAACAGAACAGTGCACAAAAAACGACGCATCGCGGTCACCGTGACAACTGCGGATCTAAATTGCACTATGCCAGAGTTCCTGTACAAAAACCATGCAGGCAAAGACGCCAATATTAAGTTTTCAGCTTGATCCGCAGTAAATATTGACTGGCAGTGATATAGAGATAATGCCGATCACTGCTGAGCGCGACATTCGCTGCAGCAACACCGGTGTTGATACGTCCGAGGACTTTGCGATCTGGGTTGATCACCCAAACTCCGCCGGGTCCGGTGGCCAATAAAATGCCATTCGGCAAGACTTTTAAACCATCCGGTAGCCCCGGCGTTTTGGCTACTTCGGCCGTGACATCCAGCCACAGTTGGCCATCCTGATACTGCCCCTGCGCATCGCGGTGAAAACGCCACCACTGTGCAGCGGCCGGATCTGAATTCGCCACATACAAATATTGTTCATCCGGCGACACTGCAAGGCCATTAGGCCGGGTTAATCCGGCGCTGACTAAGCTCACGCCACCATCGGTGCCGAGTTGATAGACGCCGTTATGCGGTTGTTGTTTGTCAGGAGATCGATCGCCGTCTTTTAAACCATATGGCGGATCAGTAAATAAATAACGGCCATCCTGCAGTTCAATCAGGTCATTTGGACTGTTAAACGCTTTGCCCTGATATTGCTCCGTCAAGCTGCGGAACTTTGCTTGTTGCCCTTGCTGGGCGGTGCGGATCGCTAACCGGCGATCGCCATGCTGTGCCAGCACCAGTTCCGATTTTTTATTAAAAATCAAACCGTTGCTGCCTTCACTCAGCGCTGATTTTTGATGGCCTGTGGCGCCGGATGGGCTCAGGTACAAGGTTGAGCCTGTCGCAGCTGACCAACGCCAGATTTGATTTTTCGGAACATCGGAAAACAACACTGCGCCAGTGCCGGGCTCTGCCACAGGACCTTCCGCCCACTGGTGCCCGGTCGACAGGATCTCCAGTTTCGCATCGGCACTAATCACTTGCAGCATCGCCGCATCCCGCACTTCAACCGGCTGTTGTGGCAATTCGGCCGGCCAGCCGGCAGCGGCTTGCACAGCCGACATTCCGGCAACCTGCAGCAACAGGACAGCTAACAGATGCGGTGCAAACCGGCGGGACAGAGTCATCAGTGTTCTCTCCAACAATAGTTATTGTGCGCGAATGGCTGAGCCGCGGACGACCAGTTCAGGTTCAAATACGTTATTGACCAGGGTCTGCTCATCAGCATAGACATGGCGTAACACCCACAAAGCCGCCATCTTGCCCATCTCATGGATTGGGTTATTGACTGTCGTCAGCTTAGGTGAAATGTATTTTGCAAATGGAACATTGTCATAACCGATCACCGACAAGTCGCGCGGGATCACCAAACCACGTTGCAAACACACGGCAATAGCGCCGGATGCCATCTGATCATTGGCGCAAACGACGGCACTGAATGACTTGCCGGTTTGTAACAACGCCAGCATGCCGGCTTCGCCGCCCTCTTCTTTATAATCGCCTTCGATATACAGCGCGGGGTCAAATACCAGACC
>JAIXSW010000499.1 GCA_027484495.1 Gammaproteobacteria bacterium | reverse complement strand
GCTGTCAGCCAGTACCGGCGACGTGCGGTAAGGATTGACATCCACACCATCGTTCAGGCCGTCATCATCGGTGTCGGCGATACGTGGATTCGTTTTGGCAGCAAATTCCTGTTGCTGGGTCAGCCCGTCTTGATCGACATCTGTGGTGCCATCGGCGGCCGTGGTGATATCAAACCCGTGTAGGTGTTCCCACCAGTCTGGCAGCTGATCGTTATCCACATCGCCGAGTGGCAGTATTTGGAAACTCAGTCGTCCCTCGCTTTGCAGCACTATGGTGGCCTGATGCGTGGTTGTGCTGATATGCAGAATATTTCCGGCCAAAGCTTTGTCGAACTGAGGTTCCAACATAGCCGAACTATAGCCGTACAGCATGTTCCCTTTCGCCAGCAGTAACAGGCTGACGTGCCAGTTGGCAGCGTTAAAATGTTCAACCGGCAGTCTGTTGCCAACCAATTGCAGTGTGGACGACTGAAACACATAACCACTGCTGCTAAGCACACGTTCGTGATCCGGGGCAGCATAAACGGCGGCGCCGATATAACGGGAGTCATGGTAAGGTGAATCGCCCTGGCTGATGATTTCACCATCCTGGTTCAGCTCGCCCCATTCCAAATCGTTTGGTGAAGTACTTGGCCTGGTATGAATATATCGGTTCAACTGTGGGATCCAAGCCAAAGTAGTCAGAGGGTGCCTCCACTCTCTCTGGCTTGTTTTTAACCCATTGGCGTTAAACACGTAGTGGCTTTCCCAAGCGCCGCTGCCATCCTCTGCCAACAGGAATTTGCCGACAGCATGGATACGTGCTGGTAATGCGGTGGTGGCAAAAAACTGTTCGCGAAAGTTGCTCAGGTTGAGTGCCGTGATCCTGCCGCTTTCATAAGCCAGATAGATACGCTGATGTGTGGTATGCAGTGCCATACTCAGCGGTGGTTGCAAGCTGAATTGCAGATGCCGGTCACGCAGGACAATTGGATTCAGGTACTGCTGTTGCAAAGTGGACCAACGATAAATCTTCAGATCGGCCCTTTTTAACAGGTAGATAATGCCGTTATTGTCACTGACGATTTGGTCGGGTGACAGCTGTTCCGGCATTCTGGCGGCTATATCGCAGCGACCTTGCGCATTGGCATGGCTACTGAGCTGACAGGCTGAATCGGTCACAAAGGCATCTAGTACCAGACCTGACGTGCTGTCCACCGCAGTTTTACCAGCGAGCCAGACGTCAGGGGCGCCATCACCGTCGCTATCCACTGCAGCTGCAGGATCGTTCGGGAAATCATCTTGCGCATTTGGAATACCGTCCGCGTCAGTATCGTCAGACGGTCGGTACAGATGCAGCCGCAATTTATTCTTGGCTGTGTATAAAGCGAAGATTTGGTTGGCAGACTGTCGCAACGAAATTGGATTACCAGCCCAGCTAAAGAGTTCCTGGTATTGCCCGGCACTGTTTTGACGCGTTATTTCAGTATGTACAACGTTGTTGAGCATAACGAGGCGTAAGGTGACAGCATCACCATTTGCCATAAACAGGGCATCAACATGCGTGCCACCCAGGTTGCTGCGCCAAGTCAGATCGCCACTGTTGTAGACATCGCCAGAACCCAGCAACACCCGGTTGCCGTCGTGACTGACCCGGATAGGGCCAAAAATTGGGTAAGCACCGTGATAAGGTGACTCTAGTCTAGCGCCAAGCGCTCCGGTGGTCTGATTGATTTCAGTCCAGTGAATATCGTCGGGCGATTGATAATCTCTGAAGTGAAATATCCGCTGACGGACCGGGTCAAATGTCGTATTTTTGCCAAAGGTGGTAGTTAGCTCTGTAACAATGGTGCCGGCACTGTTAATCAGCCAGGATTTACCATCGTTACTATTGTAAGTTGATTGATCTAACGCCAGAAAGTTACCAGCATCATGCAAGGCATAGGCGGGTGATGGCAACTCCAGTTGCATGGTTGCCGCAGCGGACGTGGCTGTCAGGCTGTATAAATGTTGTTTATGCTTATCGACGAAATAGTACTTTTGGTGTTGTTTGTGGTAGATCAACGAATTATTGCCGTCAAAGCCAAGTGCAGTCAGTCCCTGGCGCAGTGAGAGCGTTTTAGTGTCGAGTTGGTAGCGATATAAGACCTGTTTGTTTTTATCAATAAACACCATGGTATTTGCGCCATCGCTGGCGACATTCTCAGCTTGCAGATAGCTCAGCTGCGTCAACAGACAGCCATTGCTGTCACCATCTTCGGCGCGCCAGCAAATCTCGTCATTATCAAACTGATCGCGGTTATCGCCGACGCCGTCTTTATCCTGATCCTGACTTTCAGTCGCATCCGTTGGCCAAAGATCTAGCTTGTCAGGGATCGAGTCATTGTCGTCATCCTCATCGGCATTGTTGCCGGTACCATCTTGGTCGGTATCGAGCCATTCAGTACGGTCGAGCGGGAAAGCGTCTTCAGCGTCCGGTACCTTGTCGTTATCATCGTCCAGATCGGCGTTGTTACCGGTGCCATCGCGGTCGGTATCCAGCCACTCAGTACGGTCGTAAGGAAAAGCATCCCGGCTGTCAGGTCTGCCGTCGCCATCGGTATCTTTTTCGTGCTTGGCTTTGGCTTGTTTTAAGACGAAGAATTGTTCTGCTGTGGATAAAGGGGCTGCTTCTATCAGCGGCGCTCCTAAAACACAGATTGAACAAAGCACTGACAGAATGGTACGCATAAATACTCAAATTTAATGGAATGAGGTAATTGTATCTATTTTGTGATTTTTAAGTGTAAATGGCAATCAATTCCTGCGGTAGTCAGTTATTTTTCAGCGTAATTGACGGCAGACCTGATGTTGCCGCAATCGCTGTATTCTGACCTGTTACACATTATTCAGCTGAGGCATAAATAAAGGTATCAATTTGTATTTAATATTCATTAGCAATAAGACTGCTTCGGTGTGCGGTATGGTAGTTTGCTGCAGCCAAAGGCAGCAGCAAACCATGTGCAGAGTTAGTCTGCAGTAAACCGGATATTGTCGATATACAAACTGTCTTCAATATTTGTGTTGTTGTGCTTGCTGAAAATCCACTCAATGGTGTGATGCCCTGCATCTATCGGCAAGTTATACAAACCCCATTCACTGTAGCTGGTGCTGTATAAATGACGGCCGTCCACTGTGATCGACATTACATCGTAGTTTTGGGCATCGAGCCGGGCATAAAAACTCAGCGTACCCTTGGCAAATTCGCGTTGCAGTTTCAGTGTGGCCTGTTTATTCGGGGCCAGTAGCGGTGAGCGCAAAGCATAGCTGCCATGTTGGGCACTACGTTGGTCAGGCTTAAACAGGCCCAGTGTCCAACCAGGGTCCAGTGTGCCGGGATCTTCAAAAGACTCTGTTACGTCAGTCCAGGGAGCAGGCTTCTCTGCCGCTGATAAAGGATCTGTGCGATGACGGATCTCGAGTCCGTCGTTGTAACCGTCTGCATCGCTATCCGGGTCCGACGGTTTTGTGTGATACCGATGCACTTCATCTGGATC
>JAIXSW010000053.1 GCA_027484495.1 Gammaproteobacteria bacterium | reverse complement strand
GCAGCCTTATACTGGTACTGCCGTATTTTAGAAGGCGGCGGTGATCCGTTGTATGTCGCAAGGCGCTTGCTGGCGATTGCGTCAGAAGATATCGGCAATGCTGATCCGCGCGCGTTGTCTTTGACGCTGGCTGCTTTTGATACCTTTCAGCGTGTCGGACCCGCTGAAGGCGAGCGGGCGATCGCTCAGGCGGCAGTCTATTGTGCGCTGGCACCAAAAAGTAATGCGTTATATAGCGCCTTTAATCAGATGCGTACTTTTGTCCGCGAACACCCCTCATTTGATGTACCGATCCAATTGCGTAATGCCGCCAGCGGTTTATTAAAGCAACTGGGTTACGGCGAAGGCTATCGCTATGCCCACAACGAACCTGGTGCTTATGCCGCTGGCATGACCTATTTACCGGCAGAAATGCAGGGCATGCAGTTTTATCAACCAACTGATCGTGGTCTTGAGAAGCAGCTTGGCGAAAAACTGCGCTACCTGCAGCAGTTAGATGCACAGGCGCAGCAGAAACAACATGGCGGCCCCGCAGATGTGGATTAACTATGCAGCGATTGCAGTCGGTGGTGCCTTTGGTGCCTGTCTGCGTTTTGCGCTCAGTGAAGCCATGTTGCATCTTTTTGGCCGGGCATTTCCTTTTGGCACATTGCTGGTTAATATTCTCGGCTCTTTTGCCATCGGGCTGCTTTATGGTTTAATTCTGACCGAGCAGTTAACGCCGAATCCGTGGCGGATCTTCGTCGGCATTGGTATCTTGGGTGCATTCACCACCTTTTCTACGTTTTCGATGGACACTGTGTTGATGCTGCAGCAGGGCGCTTTTGTTAAAGCGACGCTGAATGTGCTGGCCAACGTGGTGTTGTGTTTAACCCTGACCTGGCTTGGTATCAAGCTGGGGACTATGAAGTAAGCAAACATGTTAGATAGCAAATATTTACGTGCCGAACTGGCCGAAACTGCCGCGCGTCAGGCTACCCGTGGCTTTGTATTGGATGTCGAAAAAATCAATGCGCTGGAATTGCAACGGCGCGAATTGCAGGTAGCTACCCAAGAACTGCAGAATCAGCGCAATAGCAAATCCAAAGCCATTGGCCAGGCCAAAGCGCGTGGCGAAGATATCACACCGTTGCTGGCTGAAGTGGATGGGCTCGGTGCCGAATTAGACCGCGCCAAGCTGCAACTGGATGCCGTATTGGCTGAGCTTGATGCGATTGCCGCCACAATCCCGAATTTGCCGGACTTATCGGTGCCGGTTGGCAACGACGAACAGGGTAACGTCGAAGTGCGCCGTGTCGGCACGCCACGTCAGTTTGACTTTGACGTGAAAGATCACGTGGCGCTTGGCGAAGCACTGGATAAAGGCCTTGATTTTGAAAGTGCGGTGAAAATCGCCGGTTCACGTTTTGTCGTGATGAAAGGCCAAATCGCCCGTCTGCACCGTGCACTGACTCAGTTTATGCTGGACTTGCATACCGAACAGCACGGCTACACTGAAATGTATGTGCCGTATCTGGTGAACAAAGATTCACTGTTTGGCACCGGTCAGTTGCCGAAATTTGGTGCCGACCTGTTCCACACCCAGCCAGCAACCGAAGAAGGTGTTGGTATGAGCCTGATCCCGACCGCTGAAGTGCCGGTGACCAATCTGGCGCGCGATCGCATTTATGATCTGGCCGAACTGCCGGTTAAAATGACGGCGCATACGCCTTGTTTTCGTAGTGAAGCCGGTTCATACGGCCGCGATACGCGTGGCCTGATCCGTCAACATCAGTTTGATAAAGTGGAACTGGTGCAGTTGGTACATCCGGCGCAATCGATGTCCGCATTGGAAGAACTGACCGGTCATGCGGAAAAAGTGCTGCAGTTACTAGAGCTGCCTTATCGGGTCATGTTGCTGTGCACCGGTGATATGGGCTTTGGCTCCTGTAAAACCTACGATCTGGAAGTCTGGTTGCCTGCGCAAAACACTTATCGTGAAATCTCCTCTTGCAGCAGCATGGGCGATTTCCAGGCCCGTCGTATGCAAGCGCGTTTCCGTCCGGAAGAAGGCAAAAAGCCTGAGCTGCTGCATACATTAAACGGTTCAGGTCTGGCGGTCGGCCGGACACTGGTAGCTATTCTGGAAAACTGCCAACAGGCTGACGGCTCTATCGCGATCCCGGCAGTATTACAGCCTTATATGGCTGGTAAAACCGTGATTGCCTGATCTGCCATGATGCCGGCGGCACAGGTCGCCGGCTCAGTTGATAATTTGAAAGGTCCAGGGTGAGATGACAGAACCGCAAAAACAACAGCCTGCAGAGCAGCGTAATCCGGGAATCACAAAAAAAGTGGTGGTCAAACGGACCCGGACCAGTCCGGTGAAAGTGTTTCTGCGCACCGTGTATTGGTTGATTACGCTGTCCATTCTTGCCATTGTGCTTTATATCAGCTTTGAAGCGGGCTGGATGATTTATAAAAACACCGCACACTAAATCCTTGGCCAAAGCGATTTTTATGGCTAGCTGATGCTGCTATCAGGCCGGCATCACAGACACTTAGCCGGCTTAGGCAAACCTGCGATGCGGGTCGCTTGCTTAGCGGGCCCCTCCGGAAACAACATAAACAGATATTTACTGTTGCCTTTTTCCGGGCCCAGTTTTTCTGCCATGGCTTTGACCAGAATGCGGATGGCCGGAGAGGTGTTGTACTCCTGATAAAAATCCCGCACAAACCAGACCACTTCCCAGTGTGCCGGAGTCAGGTCGATGGCTTCGAGTCTGGCAAATTCCTGCGCCAACGCCTCAGTCCAGCAGTGCAGGTCGGCAAGATAACCATGTTTATCTAACACGACGCCTGCCAACGCGTTGTCGCCGTTTGCAATTAGTTCTGACATAAAATTACCTGTGTCGCCTGTAAAGTCAGTTCAACCCACTGGCTGTCGCTAATTCTTTTAACCTCGGCAGGGCAAACCAGCCCCCGAGCCTGCAAATCGTTGTCGAGCACACAGAGCTGACAGGGCCACTGCATAGGCTGCAACAGCAGATAAACCGCATCCTGGCGCAGTAATACATAATCATCTGCGCCGGCTAATGACAGCAACGCTGGTACTGTGGGGTGAGTCAGTTGGAATAGTCGCATCAATGCACCAAAATATGGCTGGCAGCGTCCAGCAACTGTTGTTGAGCGCTATGGTCGACGACATGCACTGGTATCCGCAATTGCGCTGAGGTGAGTTGATACTGCTCTAATGAATGCTGACAAACGCAGACGGCAGCGATGTCATAGAGGTCAAACAATTTTTGGCTAACGGTGAAATCTTTGATGGCAACCGTGGTTTGAAGGGGCAGCAATTGTAACACCGCCGGCCCGCGATAGAGCAACGTCACTTCGTGTTCGGTTGCGGCCAATGCTAACGACAGATCCTGCGCTTCGCGGGCTGTCGCGGCTTCGAAGGCACTGGTTTGGTGGACGAGCAGAATTTTTGCCATCAGAACTGTACCACCCGGTCGGCATTTTCCAGCCGCATGCCAAATTCGGCGAGGCCGGCTAAAGTGAAACCGGGTCTGACTTTGGTAAAGCCACGTTTCTCTGCTGCGGTTGCGCAATACAGCAAGGGAATTTGGTTTGACTCAGCGAAAGCGATCAACCGGCCTGCCAGATCTGGCTCATCGGCCGGTAAATCGATGTCGGCGCAAATGGCTTGGACGGCCTGCTGATAAAAGAACAGATGATTGATTTGATGACCGAGTCGCAGCGCCGTGCTGGCAAAACGCAGCACATCATCAAGTACCGGGCTGGCATAGCAGTCTGACTGAATATACAACACGAAGCTGGCCATAGGCTCCAACAAAAAATGCCCCGAAAGCGGGGCATTTTAAAGCATCCTCAGACCGTTGTCGTTAGTCGTCGTTGCCAAAAACACCCAGCAACTGCAGCAAAGAAGTGAACAGATTAAAAATGTTCAGATACAGGCTGACCGTTGCCCGGATGTAGTTGGTTTCGCCGCCGTTGATGATGCGGCTGGTATCAAACAAAATCAGACCCGACATAATCAGTACAACCACCGCATTGATCGCCAAATGCAGCGCAGGTACCTGGAAAAACAGGTTGGCAAGACCAGCGATAATGACCAGAACCAGGCCAACAAACAAAAAATTGCCCATGAATGAGAAATCTTTTTTGCTGGTCAGGGTATAAGCCGACAAACTGAAGAAAATCAGTGCAGTTGCACCAAAGGCCTGCATGATCAATTCAGAGCCGTTTGGCATGGCCGCAAAACGATTCAGCATCGGGCCAATAGATGCGCCCATGACGGCAGTAAAGACAAACACCCAGGCGATACCTGAGGCTTTATCTGCGGTTTTCATCACGACAAAGACCAAAGCAAATGCCAGCAGTGATAAACCGATACCGGCCATCGCGCTTAATTCGAGTGCCATCGAGATCCCGGCGGCAACAGCGCTGCCGGTCAGTGTCATCGCCAGTAACATATAAGTGTTACGCAGGACTTTGTTGATAGCTGCGCTGTCGTGACCGGATAGCACCTGTGATTGTTGATATTGCATAGACTCTCCTTGGTTATAAAACGAATATACCGAATCTGAGCTGTTACTGTCATGTTATGCAGACCTTTTATGAAGAAAAAGATTCAATGGCGACGGTTCTGCAGTCAAAAAATCATCAGCTTGGATAAAAAGTATTCTCTTAGAGAATTCAAAGCGTTAAATCGATAAAAAAAACTTTGAATTTAGCCGCGTCTTGATTAATATACGCGGCACGGAGAGATGGCAGAGCGGTTTAATGCACCGGTCTTGAAAACCGGCGAGGGTTAGTAGCCCTTCAAGAGTTCGAATCTCTTTCTCTCCGCCAAATACAAAAACCCCGCCTTTGTGCGGGGTTTTTACTTTGATGCGGTTCAAGACATCAGGCCGGCAGTGCCGGCCTGATGTCTTCGTCTTATTGCACCTGACAGGCGAAGCAGACTGAGTAAATACCATTTGGATCATTAAACTGACTCAGGACCTGCAGTTCCTGATTCAATTGCTGCATCAGTTTTTGCACTGGCGTCATCGTCACCGCTTGCTCCGGTAATAAACCCAGTGTTTTGGCGCTGCCAAATAACTGCGCCATTAATTTTTCCTGCTCAGTCATTTCCTGTTCAATCAGTTGCACATCAAAATGCTTCAGACTGGCCGTTGCAGCAGCGGCAGCAATGGCATCATCCAAAGTCCCCAGTTTATCCACCAGGCCAAGTTTTAATGCTGTTTGACCAGTCCAGACGCGGCCTTGCGCGATTTTATCTACTTGCGCTTTGTCGATGTTACGGGTGGTACTGACATGGGTAATAAATTCGTCGTAGCCGTTTTCGATGCTGCGTTGCAGCAGTTTTTCTGCATCGGCCGGTAAGCCTTTAAACAGCGGCAAACCAGAAGAAAAACCAGCCAGCTCAGTGGTACCCACGCCATCAACATTCAGACCCAGCGTCGTCATGGCATTTTCTGC
>JAIXSW010000323.1 GCA_027484495.1 Gammaproteobacteria bacterium | reverse complement strand
TGCATTACACGCCGTTGTCGATTGCGGACAAGTTTCAGGAACTGGTGTTTGACCAGCCGCGCTGTTGGGTGTTTACCTCGGCGACCTTGTCAGTCGACGGCGGCTTTGATCATTTTACCCGGCAAATGGGCTTAGGTGCGGCGCGCACACTGCAGCTCGATAGCCCCTTTGATTATCCGAATCAGGCGATGTTGCTGGTGCCGCGTTATCTGCCGGAACCGACTGATGCGAAAATGGCGCAGGCGTTATTACAACTGGCGGTGCCACTGATTGAAGCCAATGAAGGCCGTTGTTTTTTTCTGTTTACCAGCCATCGCATGTTGCAATGGATGGCGCAGCAGCTGCCGGAGTATATCCGCCTGCCTGTGCTGGTGCAGGGCAGTACCAGTAAAAGGGTGTTGCTGGAACAGTTTGTTCAGCTCAAGCATGCCGTGTTACTGGGGACAGGTTCATTCTGGGAAGGCGTTGACGTACGTGGCGATACGCTGAGCCTGGTCATTATAGATAAGTTACCTTTTGCCTCACCGGATGAACCACTGCTCCAGGCGCGCAGTGAAGATGCGCGCTTAGCCGGGCAAGACCCTTTTGCCGTGGTGCAGTTACCGCAAGCGGTGATCACGCTGAAACAAGGCGTGGGGCGGCTTATTCGTGATGTGTCCGACCGCGGCGTACTGGTGATCGCTGACAACCGGCTGGTCAGCCGGCCTTATGGTGAAGTGTTTTTAAAATCGCTGCCGCCAATGCGCCGCAGCCGCAGTCCGCAGGCTGCGATTGAATTTTTAACGGCGATCCACGCTGATAGTGGATCTGAACCGTCTTGAGCATAACAGGAGCTTGATGTGAAATTACTGGCGCTGGATACGTCCACCGAAGCTTGTTCTGTGGCGTTGCAATATAACGACCAGCGGCTGACGCTGGACGAAGTCTGCCCGCAGCAACATAGCAAACGCATTCTGCCGATGGTGCAACAACTGTTAGCCGAATCAGGCCTTGGCCTGAATCAGCTGGACGGCATTGTGTTTGGCCGCGGGCCCGGCAGTTTTACCGGTGTCCGGATTGGCGTTGGCGTGACACAAGGCCTAGCCTTTGGCGCCGATTTGCCGGTGTTTGGTGTGTCAACGTTGCAGGCGATGGCGCAAGCAGCGGTGCGCCTGCACCAAGCCAGCCAGGTGATTGCAGCCATTGATGCACGGATGGCAGAAGTTTATCTGGCCCTGTATCAGCAAGGCACTGACGGCCTGATGCACGCCATTGGCGACGAACTGGCGCGCAAACCGGCGGATCTGCCGGCATTCAGCTTGAAAGGGGACATTTGGGCGGTAGGAACCGGCCTTGTCACTTATCCCGATGCTTTTGCACAGTGGGCGGCAGGCCAGCAGTTGCAGGTCAGCAGTCAGGTGTTGTTGCCATCGGCGCAGGACATGCTGACGCTGGCGACTCCGGCCTGGCAGCAGCAATTGTTTGTTGCCGCAGAACTGGCAGAACCGGTTTATGTGCGTGACGAAGTGACCTGGCAAAAACTGCCGGGGCGCTAAACGTGGGCTTGGTTTCATTCAGGTAAAAAAGCGGCAATAAATTGCCGCTTTTTATTGGACTGTAAGCCTTGCCAGACAAGGTCTGCAGCCATTTTCACCGAAGGCTTGGCAACGGTCGTTTTCTGGTTATAATGCCTGATAACTGTGCATTTTTTTCCTACGGATGTTTTGCATGTCAGTGACGCTTAGTCAGGATCTCAATCGTGCCGGTGGCCTGCGTCAGGTCAATGGTGGCGTGGGTCCGCGCGCGCTGAAAGATGCTACCGGAAGCCCATCACAAAGCGCCTCGCAAAATACGCAAAATGCCACACCACAAGGACAGGGAGTCAAAAGCTCTGCCGATGTGATGGCGCTGTTGGATACGGAGCAACTTCGCCGTGCCAGCTACGACGAGCCGGACCAACGTCAGCAAAAAGCCATTTCGGCTTATCAGGCCTTTGCCAGTCAGGACAAACGCGAGCAGCTACAGCAAATGTTTGCTGTTGATCTATACGCCTGAATCATTCTGTTCATTCACCGCTTTATTGAACAATTCGCTGGTTTTTCACGCCGGCATCAATCCATCTGTGCTGAACCGCCGTAACTGATCCAAAGCATTACGGATAGGATTTGTTATGCAGACTCAGTCTGTTTGTTTAGTGACCGGCGCCAGTTCAGGCCTTGGTCGTGCTATTGCACTGCAATTTGCCCGCAGCGGCTGGCAAGTAGTGGCGTTGGCCCGTAGTCAGGGACTGCTGGAACAGCTGCGCAGAGAGCATGCCGGTATTGATATTCTGCCGGTTGATCTGACCGACAGCGCGCAGCTGGCGGCCGCTACCGCAGAGTTGTCCGCGCGGTATGGCCGGCTGGATCAGGTCATTCTGAATGCAGGTACCTGTGAATATGTTGAGGCGGAGAATTTAGACCTCGGCGCATTTGAGCGTACTTTCTGTCTCAACGTACAGGCTGTGGTCGCCTGTACTAAAGCCTGGTTACCGCTGTTACAGGTAAGCACCACGCCAAGACTGGCCATTGTCAGCAGTCTGGCGCATCTGTTTCCGTTTGGCCGGGCTGAAGCCTATGGCGCCAGCAAAGCGGCCATCAGCTATTTCACCGACAGTTTACGGGTGGATTTAGCCGACACACCGATCCGGGTAAGCCTGATTGAACCGGGTTTTGTTGACACCCCCCTGACGCAAAAAAATGATTTCCCGATGCCGTTTTTACTCAGTAGTGCCGACGCAGCCAGCCGGATTTATCGGGCGTTGGCGCTTGGTAAGTTACGTTTGCAGTTTCCGCTGCGACTGACCCTGAGCCTGAAGTTCCTTAATCTTTTGCCTTACGGCATTCGGCAGAAACTGGCTGCGCGGATGGCCCGGCAAGCAGCCCGCGGAGCGTCGCAATGAACACATTTAGCCAACAATGGTTGAGTTTCGCCGAGCCAGGCTGGCGTCAGTTATTGATTTTTAAAGCGGGGTGGTTAGGCTTGGTATTACAGCCACTTTACAGCGCCGCTATTGTTGCGTCGTTGTTGCTGTGGTTTATCTGGCAACTGAAGCTGCCGCAGCGACAGGCATTGCTGACATTGTGGGCCTCCGGGCTGTTGCTGGACCTGTTGTTAACGCTCAGCGGCTTGTTCCAGTTTGATACGACTTTGCTGCCTTACTGGCTGGTATTGCTATGGGGCTGGTTCAGTCTGTTCTGGTTGATGCTTTTTTCGCGCTGGTTGCCAAGTCCGTTGTTAGTTGCACTATTTGGATTGGTTGGCGGGCCTCTGGCCTATTGGGGCGGTGCGCAGCTTAGCAGCAGCCTGCAAATCATGGACGGTGCTGAATTCTGGCTGGTAATGGCACCAGCCTGGGCCGCATTGTTGCTATGGTCACGCCAGACGGAAGCTTGGTGGCAGCAATATCATCTGAACAGGAGCCGGAATCATGTTAGTTAATCGCTTGGTGCGCGGCCTGCTATTTGGCAGTGCTTTGTTGACTTTAATCCC
>JAIXSW010000135.1 GCA_027484495.1 Gammaproteobacteria bacterium | reverse complement strand
TCCTTTCAGTGGATTGGTGAATCGGTGGACCGGGTGTCCACCGAAAAACCGCTGGTCGCGCTGACCTTTGACGACGGCCCGCGTGGGCCGGTTTCCCGCCGTTTAATGCTGGAACTGAACAGGCTGAATACTAAAGCGACTTTTTTTCTGGTCGGCCGCCAAATCAAACAATTCCCGCAATTTACCACTGAGCTATGGCGCAGCGGCCATCAGCTGGCCAACCATAGTTATGCCCATAAAGCGATGGATGACGGCGAGCTGTGGCGGTTCTGGCAGGAAGTGCGCGACACGGACGCGCTCATCCGTCAAAGCGGTTACAAAGGCCCTATTCATTTTCGCGCGCCCATGGGCAAAAAGCGGCTGGCGCTGCCTCTAGTGCTGGCGCTGGCGCAAAAGAAACACATTCTGTGGGATGTGAACCCGCGCGATTACAAAAACACTTCGCCAGAGCTGATGATCGAAACCGTCTTACAAAAAGTGCGGCCAGGCTCTATCGTGCTGCTGCATGACAGACCGAATACGGTCGCAGCATTAGCCGGCATGGTCGAAGGCCTGCGCGCCAAAGGCTACCAACTGGTCACCGTCGACCAATTATTGGCACAGCGGCGCTGAGATACTGAGACGCCAGCTTAACGCCGTGGCGTGGCCTGATTAGGCCGCGCTAACGTCAGATTGTCGTCATGTTGGGTGTGGCAATACCACTGCCCGCCTAATCGCCCCAGCCAGTCAATCTGATCATGCCGAATCCGGCCTTCGCTGTTGAGCAAACTATCGTCGATATGCAGGCACAACACTTTGGCCAGAATCAGGTCACAGGCCGGCGCATCAAACGGATAGGCGTTTAAGCTTACACACTCACATTCAAAACTGACCAGACTCTGCGCCAGGCGCGGCGGTTTAACCAACCGCGCCGGCACTGTGGCAATTTGCAGCGCATCAATCTCACTGACATCCGGTGCATAATCACCGGCCGTGGCGTTCATCAACGCCAAATCGGTGGGACTGACCAAATGCACCACCAGCTGGCCGGTCGCAGCGATATTGCGCGCCGTGTCTTTTTGCGCACCACCGGCTTTGCGATTGACCGACAACATCAGCGTCGGCGGCGCATCACAGACCAGCTGGAAAAAGCTGAATGGCGCCAGATTAGTCTGGCCATGCTCGTCGACAGTACTAACCCAGGCGATAGGTCTTGGCACTATGGTGCCAGCTAATAACGGGTATAGCTCGGCGGCTGTTAAGGTACTGCAGTCGAAAATCATGCTGCCGGGGCCTCGGTTTTTTCAGCGGCTTTCACAGCTACCGTTTTACCGGCGGCGATTTTCTTTAAATACACCTGCAAATCCTGCCGTACTTCTGGCAACAACAAATACAGCGCCAGAATATTCGGCACCGCCATCAGGAAAATCATCGAGTCGATAAAATCAAACACCGCCAGCACATTTGGCACCGCGCCAATCGCCACCACCGAACAAATCAGCACTTTATAAAGCCGGATACTGTGTTTGGTTTCACCAAATAAAAAGCCCCAGCCTTTTTGACCGTAATAAGCCCAGCTCACCACTGTGGAGTAGCCAAACAACAACAAAGCGACCATCAGCACAATCGGGAACCAGTCAAAGGCCGTCGCAAAGGCGTAAGAAGAGATCTGCACGCCATCAAGGCCCGTTTGCAGATAAGCGCCGGTGATCACGATGAGTACAGCGGAAATAGTACAAATCACCACGGTATCGATAAAAGGTTCGAGTAAACCGACAAAACCTTCCGATACCGGGTCGTTGGTGCGCGCCGCGGCATGCGCAATCGGCGACGAACCAATACCGGCTTCATTGGAATAAGCGGCACGGCGAAAGCCTTGAATAATGACGCCGATCATGCCGCCATATGCGGCCTCCGGCGCAAAAGCGCCTTTGAGGATGGTCCAGAGCGCGGCCGGAATTTCGGTGTAATTCAGGCCAATCACTGTCAGCGCACCGGCTAAATAGATTGCGCACATCGCCGGTACCAGTTTTTCCGTGACGCGGGCAATACCTTTGATGCCACCGATGATGACGAGGCCCACCAGCAGCGCATAAATAAAACCAAATAACCAGGCGTTATCAAAGCCGGTGACGGTTTTGACCTGGGAAAAGCCTTGATTGACATGAACAAAACCAGCCGAACCAAACACGCAAGCCAAGGCAAAAAAACCAGCGAGAAATTTGCCCAGCCGCGGCAAGCCATATTTCTCCAGCGCCGCTTTGATGTAATACATCGGTCCACCGGCGACTGTGCCGTCCGGCAAAATCTGCCGGTATTTCACCGCCAGCGTACATTCGACAAATTTGGTGGTCATGCCCAAAAAGCCGGCCACAATCATCCAGAAGGTCGCGCCGGGCCCGCCCAGTGTGATGGCTACCGCCACCCCGGCGATATTGCCGGTACCGACAGTGCCGCTTAACGCCGCCGACAAGGCCTGAAACTGACTGATTTCGCCTTTGTCCGCCGGATCGGCATATTTGCCACGCACCACGCGGATCGCATGAGTAAAACCACGGATATTGATAAAACGCAGATAAAAAGTGAACACAATAGCGCCGGTGATCAGCCACAGCACAGTGACCGGAATGGCGACGCCATCGACGTTAAACGAATAAAATACCACGCTCGCCAAAGCGCTGCTGAAGGCCTCAAAAGCCTGCTGGAAGCTAAAGTCGCTGGACATCTGGAAATCTCTGGACGCAAAAACCAGCAGATTATCACACTGGTTCAGCAGCGCACTGCAACATCTCGTTATATCTCATCACTTTGTCGCAATTGCGTGCCGATCACTCAGCCGGCACTTCCGCTTCCACTAACTGCGCCAGCAGCTGCAACGATTCTTGCCAGCCGAGATAACACATCTCCGGTGGGATGGCGGCCGGAATGCCTTCCTGTACCACTTTGAGTTCAGTGCCGCATAGCACTGGCGTCAGGCTGATACTGGTGATCATCTGGCCGGGCAGATTTGGGTCGTCAAATACATCGGTATAACGGATATGCTCGTTTGGCCTCAGCTCAAGATACTCACCACCAAAACTATGGCTCTGGCCATTGCTGAAGTTGGTGAAACTCATCTGAAAACGACCGCCTTGACGTGCATCCAACGCATGCACAGTGCAGGTGAAGCCATTTGGCGGTAACCACTTCGCTAAGGCTTCAGCAGTTAAAAAAGCGCGGTACAGCCGCTCGGCGGGGGCGCGAAACACCCGATGCAAACTGACGGTATGACTCATCTCACTCACCCTTGTGGAATAACGCTGCCAGGCAAGCAGCAAAACCCCAGCTTAGCGCCAGCCAGCCGCTGATGCCAGCGCCTTCACCAGTCACTGCCGCTGTCATCGTTTTGTGACCAAAGATTCACCATGCTGCCATCTGCACGGCGTGGCGCTGTCATAAATGCGCTGTAGTCTGCAGTTCCGGAAAGCCCACACTTACCGGAGTCTGTGATGTTGCTGAAGCTGTCTGCCCGTTGCTTATGCGTGTCCATGCTGGCCTCAGCCTGCTGGCTGCCGACACAAGCTGCCCCTGCTCCAACGGTGAAAAGCCCCAAAGTGGTATTAGTCAGTATTGACGGCCTGCGCTGGCAGGAAGTATTTCATGGCGCCGACCCCGAGATCCTGCGCAACAGCCAGTTTATCCGCCATGCCGACCAGCTGGCTGAATTGCCGACCAAACCGCAGCAGCTGATGCCTTTTGTCCATCAAACTATTGCCTCGCAGGGCATGCTGGTCGGCGACCGTCGCCGCGGTTCGGCGATGCAGGTCAGCAATCCGTGGCATTTTTCATATCCGGGTTATAACGAGCTGCTGAGCGGCTTTCCGGACCCATCGATCAACAGCAATGGCAAAATCGCCAACCCGAATGTCACAGTGCTGGAATGGCTGAATCAACAACCCGGTATGGCGCAGCAGGTTGCCGCTTTTGGCTCCTGGGACGTATTGCCTTATATCCTCAATACCGAACGCAGCAAATTACCGGTCAATGCTGGTTTTGCGCCCATGAACGAACAAATGGCGGGTCCACTGACGCCACAGCTGAAACTGCTGAACCAACTGCAACGCCAGACGCCAAGCCCATGGGCGGCGGTGCGGCTCGATGTATTCACCCAACAATTCGCATTGGAATATCTGACGCAGAAGAAACCACGCTTGCTGTATATCGCTTACGGCGAAACCGATGATTTTGCGCACGACGGCCAATATGACCAATATTTAAAAGCCATTCGCCGCACCGACGGTTTTATCAAAGAGTTATGGCAACAACTGCAGAGTGACCCCTATTACGCCGGCCAGACCACGTTGCTGATCAGCACCGACCATGGCCGCGGCGACAACGCCAACAGTTGGCAGCACCATGCCAGCGGCCGGGCTATCGCCGGGTACATGAAAAAACTAAAGAACTTCGGCAATGGTGTCAGTGGCTCTGACCAAATCTGGCTGGCCGCTCTGGGCCCGCAAATTCCGGCGCGCGGTCTGGTACAAACGCAACAGCCGTGGAGCCAGAGTCAGGTCGCCAGCACTGTGGCGGAACTCTTAGGATATGACTATCAGGCTTATCAATACAAAGCCGCTGCGGCCATCCCGCTGGGCACTGCGGATCAGGCAACGGTTCAGCTGGCTGGCCAGCGCGCCCCAATGCCAACAGCAACAGACAACTCTGTCAGCACCAGTGCACAAAACACCGTGCTGACGCCGCAGTAAACCGGTTAAAGCCGCTGGTAAATCTCCAGCGGCAAGCCATCCGGGTCCTGAAAAAAGGTAAAAGCAGCGCCGGTATAAGGATCAATCCGTACCGGCTCTGTCGCCACGCCGCGGCGATTCAGCCAAACCACAGTCGCCGCCACATCGTCGACAACAAAACTTAAGTGCCTTAAGCCCTGCGCTTCAGGCCGGCTGGGCCGCTCCGGCGCACCTGGAAAGCTGAATAGCTCAAGCTGCGTGCCGTCTGGCAGCTGCAAATCCAGCTTCCAGCTGTCACGCGCTTCGCGATAATGTTCGGCCAGAATTTGCAGCCCCAGCGTTTCGCTGTAAAACGCTTTCGAGCGCGCATAATCGCTGCAAATCAGCGCCACATGGTGCATGCCACTTAGCATCTCAACTCCTTAAGCCTGGCTGGCTGCCGCCACAGCTTCGACCTGCCGCCACACCCGCAATAAGTTGCCGGACATGATTTTGACAATATCCGCTTCGCTGTAGCCACGTTTTAACAAGCCTTCAATCAGATTCGGATACATCGACACATCTTTCAGGCCATCCGGCAACGAATCACCGACACCGTCAAAATCAGAACCGATACCAACATGGTCAATACCGACCAGCTTTACCACATGGTCGATGTGTTTCAGCACAGTTTCGACATTGGCAAAAGGATACGGATGTTTGGCCAGATATTCAGCGCGAAACGCCGCATCATCCTGCGATTTACCAGCGGCTTTAGCTGCAGCTTTAAACTGCAGCCCCCATTGATTGGCCTGACTGATGACAAAAGACGAGCCGAAGTTAATCTGGATGACGCCGCCATTTTTCGCTAAGGCCTGAATCATCTTGTCGTCCATATTGCGCTCAAAACCCGGCACAAAAGCGCGCAGCGACGAGTGCGACGCAATGACCGGCGCTTTGGTCAGGCTCAATACTTTATAAAATGCCGCATCTGACACATGTGAAATATCGATCATCATGCCGATCTTATTCATTTCTACGACCAGCTGCTCGCCAAAAGGGCTTAAGCCTTTATGCGGCCGGCGCAGGTCATAGCTGGAATCGGCAATATGGTTGGATTCGGAATGCGCCAGCG
>JAIXSW010000168.1 GCA_027484495.1 Gammaproteobacteria bacterium | reverse complement strand
GTGTTGACACCAGTGATCGCTGTAAAGGGGTATTTGCTCAGTTCTTTGACAAAATTGGGCATATCGCGTGGGTTGGTGATCAGCAGGTTCGTGCCACCATACTTCATAAAAGTCAGGCAGTTCGCGGTCAGTGCAAAGATGTGATACAGCGGTAACGCGGTCACGATAAACTCTTTACCCGGGCTCAGAATAGGCCCGATACAACCCGCGACCTGTTCCAGGTTGGCCACCATATTGCGATGTGTCAGCATGGCACCTTTCGACACACCTGTGGTACCACCGGTGTATTGTAAAAAGGCCAGATCCTCACCCACCACTTCGGGTTTATGGTAGACAAGCCCTTGTGCATCTTTCATCAGTTGTTTGTAGCAAATAGCGCCGGGCAACTGATAGGCCGGGATCATCTTCTTGATGTTCTTGACGACAAAATTGACGATCGAACCTTTTAACAGTCCGAGCATATCGCCCATTTTGGTCAGAATAATGTGGTCGAGCTTCACGTTGGCGCGGACCTCGGCCAGCGTATGCGCGAAATTTTCCACAATCAGAATCGCTTTCGCCTGCGAGTCATTCAGCTGATGCTGTAATTCACGCGGCGTATATAACGGATTGACGTTGACGACAGTGCAGCCGGCGCGCAGCACGCCCAATAAAGCCACCGGATACTGCAGCAGGTTTGGCATCATAATGGCGACAGCATCGCCTTTTTTCAGCCCGAGTTTTTGCAGGTACGCGGCAAAGGCCTGACTATGCTGGTCCAATTCACGGTACGTGATCGACTTGCCCATATTGATGTAAGCAATACGGTCAGCGTAAGTCGCAATGGATTGTTCAAAGATATCTACTAACGAACTGTAGTGATCGGCATTGATTTCTGCCGGTACGCCAGGCGGGTAACGCTTTAACCAGACTTTCTCCACCTTCGTCTCCTCGTCATTTTTTCTATTTGTTTTTATAGGTATGTTCACCGGCTTATGCAAATGATCAGCATTATATTTACGTCAGACAGTGACTTCTGAGTTTTTACTCTAATCCTCAATCATCCCACAATTTTTTCTGATATACAATTGGCCGATAATGGATGCTTTGTCGACAATCTGCTCAACCAATATATCTATTTATGTGTGCTTTTCCAGCAAAAACCGTCGGATCTCGCTGGCACAGACGCCGGCATGCGTCATATGCAAATGATGGCCGCCGGGACACTCAATCAGCTCAAGTTGCGGATAATCAGCCTGAAATTGCTGGATCGCCACACGGATCTCAGCCGGGCTTTGCGTCGACATTAGCGCAAGCACCGGGCATTTGAGGCTACGGATCACGGCATGCGCCTGAGTCTCTGTTAAGCGAAATGCCGACACTTCACGTAGTTTTAAATCAGCCCGCCAGCTAAAACCTGTCGCAGTCGGCGCACAACCGCGCTCGGTCAGCAGCAACGCAGTGGCCAAATCAAAATCACTTTGCTGTTGTCGTGCGGCGGCAGCCAAGGCCAAAGACTGATATTGGGTTTTTTGCTTCTGATGGCTTTGCTCGCGCGAAATCACCGCTTTACGCAGTTGTGATGCAGTCATCTCCGCCGCTGTCGTAATGAGGCCAAGACTATCGATCAACACCAGCTTACTGACTAACTCCGGGAAACTGGCGGCCAGTATAGTCGCCACCATACCGCCCATCGAATGCCCGATTACGGTGAGCTGTTGCCACTGTTGCTGCCGGCATAAAGTAGCAATATCAGCGACATAATCGAGCAGATAATAATGAGCATCCGCGCTGCGGTGATGACTGTGACCGTGTCCAGCCAGATCCAGCGCCAACAACGGCAATTCCGGCATGCTTTGCGCAAGCGGCAAAAACGAATTGGCGTTATCAAGCCAACCATGCAGACAGAGCACTGGCTGCGTCAGTGGCGCTGCACCGGCATACCAGCCCGCCAGTTGCAGACCGGACGGTAATGAATAAGCAACTGGCGGCAACAAACAATCCGCCCTATTGCACAGTCGGCAACGGCTTGATAAAGCGCAGCGTCATCCGATCACTCTCGCCGATGGCAAGATAACGGGCTCTATTTATCTCCCCCATCGCCAGGGTCGGTGGCAACGCATATACACCTTTCGGGTAATCTTTGGTATCCAGTGGATTGGCATTGATCTCGGAGCGTTCAACCAGCACAAAACCAGCTTGTTGTGCGACCGAAATCACATAGTATTCATCCAGATAACCTTCGCCGGCGCGGCTGGAGATCTCAGACAACCGGCTCGATCTATGTTCGACCAGCCCCAAAGTTCCACCCGGTTTTAATACATCAAAAAAGGCCCGATAAACATCCAGCAGGTAACCGGCTTCATTCCAGATGTGTGAATTGCGAAAGCTCAGTACCTTGTCGTAATAATTAACCGGTCCAAGCTGCATCATCGCCGGCGGATCAAACTCCAGATCCTTTACCGCACCAAAATGCTGTGGATTTTTGCGGATATCAGCGTCCAGTCGCGCAGACAATTTAGCCCAGAAGATTTTTCTTTCGTCTTCCAGTGAACCGTCATTGTGACGAAAATTGGCAATGGTCAGCTCACCCTGATCTTTCAGGTAAGGCGCCAGAATTTCGGTGTACCAGCCACGTGCCGGCCACACTTCCAACACTTTTTGTGTCGGCTGTAAGCCAAAAAAGCCTAATGTTTCACCGGGGTGCCGGTACTGATCCCGCGCTTTGTTTTCACTGCTGCGCTGTGGCGAATCAAGCCACTGTTGCAAGCCTTCCGGTACAGCCGCTTCGACAACAGAGACTGTACAGCACAAAACGAACACAGCCGAACTAACGCTGTTGCGAACCTTGGTCTTGATGTTGAACATGAGCCGGGCCTTGTGTCGGTGTTTCACCTGTTGGAATTGTTGTTCTGATCCGAATGCCAGAGCCATAGCCCCAGTACGGATAGGGTCCGCGCCACAGCGGCCAGGGTTCAACATCCACCCGGGTCGTTTCCTGCTGTTTTGGCCACAAATATACCGCTGATGCTTCAATCACCGGGTAACTGTATTGATACTGATCGACCTTACCTGCTTCAAATGGCGCCAATTGCCCCAGCACGGTCACTTGTTTGCCACTCTGGTACACCACCGGATCGAGGAAGCCTTTGGCATAAGCGACAAAACGGCCTTCGGTATTCTTCTCCACTAAAGGCCGGCCATGCGCGCCACTTGGGAAGTAAACGATTTCCAGCCTGGTGTTCTGGCT
>JAIXSW010000585.1 GCA_027484495.1 Gammaproteobacteria bacterium | reverse complement strand
CAGATTTATGGCGTCGGCGAAGTCTTTATCGGTGGTCAGCAAAAGCCGGCCATTCGCATTCAGGCACGGCCGGAAGTGCTGGCGGCAAATAATCTGACGCTGGCGGATATCCGCGGCGTGGTACAAAAAGCCAGTGTGAACCAACCCAAAGGCGCGCTGTTTGGCGCGAACCGGGTGTCGACGCTGGCGGTGAACGACCAAATCTTCAGTGCCGATGAATACGGCAACCTGATTGTCAAATACGACAATGGCAATCCGGTGTACTTACGTGATGTCGCCAATGTGATTGCCGGTGCAGAAAACGACTTTTTGCAGATTTGGCCGAACGGTGAATCGGGCGTCGCGCTGATCATCCGTCGCCAGCCAGGCGCCAATATTGTCGCCACCGCCGATGCGATCCAGGCGGCGTTGCCGCAGCTGGTGTCGGCATTGCCGGCCGACATCAAAGTCGAAGTATTTAACGACCGCACCCGCACTATTCGTGCATCGCTGGCCGAGGTCGAACTGACGCTGGCGATAGCGGTGGTGCTGGTGATTGCGGTGATGGCAGCGTTTTTAAAGCAATGGTCGGCGACCTTAATTGTCACCGCCGTGCTGTTAGTGTCGCTGATCGCCACTTGTGCCTTTATGTATGTTGCCGGTTTTAGCCTGAATAACCTCACGCTGGTGGCGATTGTGATCGCGGTCGGTTTTATCGTCGACGATGCGATAGTCGTCATCGAGAATATCCACCGATATCTCGAACTTGGTCTCAGTAAAACCGAAGCGGCGCTCAAAGGCGCGCAAGAGATTGGTTTTACGGTGATTTCTATTTCAGTGTCGCTGATCGCCGCTTTTATTCCGCTGCTGTTTATGGGCGGCATTATCGGCCGGCTATTTTTGGAATTCTCGTTGACCGCCGCTGCAGCCATTCTGATCTCAGTGGTGGTGTGTCTGACGTTGGCGCCTACGCTGGCGTCGATTTTTATGGATAAAGCGCCTCAACATGACCCGAATCATCCGGGGCTGTTTGACCGGCTGGTCAAGCGCTATGACCGCGTGCTGACCTGGGCCTTAGCACATCAGCGTTTTATGCTCGGCGTGTTTGGCCTGACGCTGGCGGGTAGTGTGATGAGTTTTATCGCCATTCCCAAAGGCTTTTTCCCGCTACAGGACACCGGTTTTGTCATCGGTTCGACGCAGGCCGCGTCCGATATTTCATATGAAGATATGGTCGCCAAACATAAACTGCTGGAAGACATTTTGCGCAAAGACCCGGCTATCACCGGCTTTAACCATGCCGTCGGCGGCAATAACTCCACTGGTTCCGGCCGCATCTGGATAGTGCTAAGCGACCCGGATGACCGCGACGCCAGCGCCAGTGAAGTCATTGACCGCTTACGGCCACAGTTTGCGCAAATTCCGGGGCTGCAGGTGTTTTTGCGTGCTTCGCAGGATATTAACCTCGGCGCCAATCAGGGCCGCGCGCAGTATCAGTATGTATTAAAGGCGCTCGACAGCGACGAGCTGGCCAGCTGGACCAATCAGCTGACCGCCAAGCTGCGGCAAAACCCGATGTTCACTGATTTGTCGAACGACCTGCAGTGGGACGCCAATATCATCCGGCTGGAACTGGACCGGCAGGAAGCCGCGCGGCTTGGTTTTACCGCTGCCGATCTGGACCAGGCTTTGTATGACGCTTTTGGTCAGCGCCAAATCAGCGAATATCAGACCGAGACCAACCAATACAATGTGATTCTGGAAGTGAGCCCGGAGCAACGTGGCCGTGCCGACAGCCTGAATTACTTCTACCTGCGCTCGCCGCTGACCGGCGACATGGTGCCGTTATTGAGCTTTGCCAAAGTGCTGCCAGCGCAAAGTGGCCCTGTGGTGATTGCGCACCACGGCATGCAGCCGGCGGCGAATATTTCCTTTAACCTGGCGGCCGGTGTGGCGCTTGGTGATGCAGTCAAAGCGCTGGAGCAGGCGCGGGCCGAGCTGAATATGCCACCGGCAGTGCTGGGCACTTTCTTGGGCGCCGCGCAGGCGTTCCAGGATTCGCTTGCCAGTCAGCCGCTGCTGATCCTGACGGCCTTACTGGCGGTTTATATCATCCTTGGGGTGTTGTATGAGAGTTTTGTCCACCCGCTGACGATTCTGTCGACGCTGCCGTCGGCGGCGATTGGCGCTATCGGGCTGCTCTGGTTATGGGGGTTGGATTTCTCCATCATGGCGCTGATCGGCATCATTTTGCTGATTGGTATCGTGAAGAAAAACGGCATTCTGATGGTCGATTTTGCGCTGCAGGCGCAGCGCGAGCAGGGCTTAAGCGCGCGTGATGCCATCCATCAGGCTTGTCTGGTGCGGTTCCGGCCGATCATGATGACGACGCTGGCGGCAATTCTGGGTGCAGTGCCGCTGATGCTTGGTTTTGGCACCGGTTCTGAACTGCGGGTGCCGCTTGGGGTGGCCATTGTTGGCGGCTTGGCGTTTAGCCAGATCCTCACCTTGCTGACCACGCCGGTGGTGTTTCTGGCGCTGGATAAATTGTTTCTGCAAAAACGTCGCTAAGAGCTGTTTTCTGCGGCTACCGCGCATAACGTTTTTTCGTCATGCGCGGTAGCAGACGCGACTTTTCTTGACAAGTTTCGCTGTCGCCACTCATTCTGTGTAAAGCTTTTCCTTCGGCGTTGTTCGCTGGCGGAACCGCTTTATTCTGATTCCACCAGCAGTGTTATCAAATCGCGTTTTATCCAGGTCTCATTTTCAGAAGGCAGATGCGATTTATGCTGTATCCAATCATCCACGCGGTCGGCAGTACCGTGTACTTCATGTTGTTTCTGCTGTTTATCTGTGCCCGGCTGGTGCCGCGCACGAATCCCGGCATTACCTTTTGGGCCGGCGCAGCACTCGCCGCCTGTTGCGCCCGGTTAGCCATGTTATTACTGCCAACCGAATCCGACGCGTCCGGTGGTTTGCTCTGGTATGCCGTGTTTATCACCTTGGAAAAATTGCTGTTATTGCTCGGTGCTTTCCGCTTTTTTGGTCCTGTGTTTTTACCGGGCGGCAAGGTGATGATCACCGATCGCTGGTTGTACGGCATAGT
>JAIXSW010000406.1 GCA_027484495.1 Gammaproteobacteria bacterium | reverse complement strand
CTATATTGTTGTGCATTTATGGCGATATTTACTATTTTTGGGAAAAAACATTCAATAAAAATTTTGTTAGTATCTAACATTTTAATTGCCAAACGAGTACAGCGCGATAGCAACAGACGTTGATTGATGCGGGAAAGGGCCACACAACAGTTGCGCGGGCTACAGGAGACAACAAATACTCCCTCACCAAGACTTGAATAAATTTGTCATGCAACTCTGTGCAAAATGGCGTGTGACGCCGTGACATCAACACGCCTGAGCGCTAATGGAACAAAAAACTGCTGCACAAGTCAGCAGCTTTTTTGTCAATCTGCAACGGCTTGGTTAGTTTTGTTGCCAGTTTACAGTCACACCACTAAAGCTGCTGTAAGCGCGGACACCTACTATCCAGTTTCCCGCTTGCGGATTGGCAATACTGCAACTTTCCGAATTGCCGGTTTTATAGGGCCGGCACTGATAACTGCTGGTGGTTGGGTTTGCACCAGGACGCAAGTAAAGGTCCGCATCACCGCTACCGCCGCTCATATTGACATTCAGCTGGGTTTTACCAGCCGGGACGACAATAGTTTTATACACCCAGCTACCGGTACTAGCAGCCAGATTCGGGAAACTACCGCTGGTACCGCCCGGCACTGAACTGCCGGCATTGCCAAGCTCCAGCACAAACGACAAGCCAAGCCGGGCAAATTTCAGCGCATGCAGCGCCGTTGGGTCAGAGTTGGCCAGTGTATCGTTGACGGTGTGGATTTTTTTGTTACTGCCGGCAAAGCGCGCTTCAAACGGCATCGACGCGGCAAAACCGGCATTATGCCAGGAGGCATGATCAGAACAGCCATAACCACAGATATCAGTGCTATGGCGGAGTGCTGGCTGATAGGTACTGATCAATGTTTGCAGATAGCCGTTCAGAGTGGCATTGGTGTAGTCAGTCATCAGCACGATGTCTTCGGCAGAGCCTTTAAAATTGGTCATATCCAGCTGCATCACCGCAATAATGTTCTGTGCCGAACTGGCGGCTGCCGTGGCGATGTCTTTACTGCCACGCAGTCCCACTTCTTCAGCGGCATAGCCATAAAAGCGGATGGTGCGTTTAGGTCTGAGCCCCGCATTGCTCAGTACACGGATAATCTCTGTCAACGTGGCGATGCCGGACGCGTCATCGTCTGCGCCTGGTGCACGGGTCGTTTCGCTGGTCCCCCCACTGACAATCGAATCCAGATGCCCCCCCAAGACGACGATTTCATCCGGTTTTTCACTGCCGGTGATTTCCAGCAGCACCGAGCGCTGCGGATAGCCACTATGGCTGACCCGGCTCACTTTCATCCAGGGCTTGCCATTAGCCAGACCTTGCCACTGACTGGCGATCCAATCCGCCGACTGAGTGCCACTGCTGGTGGTGTAATAGCGGTTGGTATATTGACTCAAGTCACTGATAAATTGCGCGATACCGGCCTGATTTAGCTGCGGCAGGTGGGTGTTGACCAAAGCCGCCTGCGACAATGGCGGCGCAGTGAAGCTGGCCGCCAGCAAAGGTTGCGTCAGTGCTTTTACCGCCTGCTCCAGGCTGTCATAAGCAATATAACCGCCGCAGCGGTGTTGCTCATCGTGGATATAAGCCGACAACTTTACTAGATCGGCATCATCCAGCTGTACCAATACAGGCTGCTGATGACCAGCCTGCAGCACAGACAGTGCCGGTGTGATGGGCTGTTGTTGCAGCACCTCCACCGTCGGCAAGGCTTGCAACACTTTGGGTTCGATACTGATCCAGACTGGTTCAGCCTGTACTGCAAAACAAAAAAGCGCGCCGGACAGCGCGCCATATATGGGCATTTTTTTCATTTCATGTTCCTGATTTTTGTATTTATACCTGTGGTTGCAGTCGCATGTTAGCTGCTGCGAAACAACCATGGACCGCAGGAACAGATCTGCCGGATATCAACATGACATTTTGCTGATATTTGTCTGACATGGCGGGCTTGGTTCATTGCATTGACTTGCAAGGTGAGCGCCAAGGATGGCGCGAATAAAAAATTGATGGGAGCAATTTTTAACAACGCAACGCGTTGGCCTGCAAGGTGAGCGCCAAGGATGGCGCGAATCACCGACAATTGCTCCTGCATTTGCCATTCGCAGAGCGAATGACGTTCATCAGGCGAAACGCCAACAGTTTGGCGTTTCGAAATCCCTGCTTCACTATACCGTCCATCCCTAGACATAAAAAAATTGCCGGGAGCAATTTTTAACAACGCAACGCGTTGGCCTGCAAGGTGAGCGCCATGGATGGCGCGAATCACCGACAATTGCTCCTGCATTGTCGGTGTACCGTCCATCCGTGGACATAAAAAAAACCGGCGCCAGGCCGGTTTTTTGGGATTTGCTCAATGCACGTTAGTTGCGGATCAGCTGCTGACGCTGGAATTCGCGGATCTTCTCCACATAATGCCGGGTGGTTTGAACCGTCAGCACGCTGCGGGTGTTATCCAGTACCTGGCCACCGAATTCATCCGACAGTTTGCGGGCGGCACTGTGCATCAGGTTAAAACTCTGCAGCGCTTCACCAGGTCCTGGCAACGTCATAAACAGACTTAAACCGCGGGTTTGTAGTTTATCCATCTCTTCGAGATCAAAAGTGCCCGGATTAAACATATTGGCGAGGCTGAACAAAATGCCACCTGAGCCGGCGCTGTCCTGATGACGATGGAAAATATTCATCTCACCATATTTAAAGCCTAGCGTCAGCAGACTTGGCAGCAACATGGCGCCATTGATTTCCTGACCTTCCGGCAATAACACATAAAGGATCAGCACTTCACTTGGGCCTTCGTCGGCAACCTGAGTGTCGTGACTGACATCAACATCATCGTCAGCACTAAATGACAACGATGGCTCTTCGTGGACTTCAGCTGTTTTTTCGCGTTCTTCACGGAATTTTTTTGCTGGTTCGCGCAGGCGATCACTACGAGGCGCCACACTCGGTGCCGGTTTTGGCTGCGGTTTTTCTCCCGGCGCCAGTTTGCGTTTTTTCCCGACGCCGTATTCGTCAAAGCCTTCAGGCGCTCCTGAGGATTTCTCTTCCGGCATAAAACGGCTTTGGGCCTGCTGCGACGCCTTGCGCGCGGACCACCAACCATGCAACGCCAGACCAGCCATTGCCAACACACCTAATACAATTAACGCATAACGAAATTCTTCAGCCATTGTTTTTTAACCTTTTAGTTATCAGGCCTGTGCCATTTTGACGGCATCTTCCACATCCACCGCAACTACACGTGACACGCCGGGTTCCTGCATTGTCACGCCCATCAGTTGAGCGGCCATCTCCATCGCAATTTTGTTGTGACTGATATAAATAAACTGCACGCTTTCCGACATCTCCCGGACTAAGTTACAAAAACGCCCGACATTGGCGTCGTCCAGCGGAGCATCGACTTCATCCAGCATACAAAAGGGGGCCGGATTGAGCCGAAAAATAGAAAACACCAATGATAAAGCGGTAAGCGCTTTTTCTCCACCGGATAATAAATGAATAGTACTGTTTTTTTTACCAGGGGGTCGCGCCAT
>JAIXSW010000592.1 GCA_027484495.1 Gammaproteobacteria bacterium | reverse complement strand
CGTGGAAACTGGCAAAAACCATAGGCCGAATTCCGAATCCGGCGCGATCAACGCGGGTTTTGCCGCGATGCTGCCTGAACATTTGTTGCTTCAGGAGTTTTTTATGATGACCTCATCGGTTCGAGAATCGTCGCCGACACCGCGTCACGTCGACCGCGCTGCCGCCATGCTCAAAGGCAGTGTGTACGGCTGGTTTGTGCTGGCGCTGTGCGGCCAGTGGTTATTTGCCATCTACATCATGGCGCGTTATGGCTCGCCGCTGCTGAGCGGTGATTATCAAAGCGTCAATCAGGGCAATCATATCGGTGGTTATAAAGCGGGCGAAGGTTTTTACAATCTGATTTATTTCGGCCATATCCTGCCGGTGGTGCTGCTTGGGCTTGGTGGCATTCTGCAGTTTGTGCCGCAGATCCGGCAGAAAATGCCCAAGCTGCACCGCTGGAATGGCCGGATGTTTATGACGCTGGGCTTGAGCGGCGCTATCACCGGGCTGTACTTAACCTGGGGCGCCGGCAACCGGCTCAGCGACCTCGGTGCTATTGGCATTACGCTGAACGGGTTGCTGATCCCGGTGGCGATTTTCTTCGCCTGGCGTTATGCCATCGCCCGCAATTTTGCCTCGCATAAACGCTGGGCTGTGCATAGCTTTTTACTGGTGAACGGTGTCTGGAGTTTCCGCTTGTATCTGTTTGGCTGGTATGTGTTGAACCAGGGGCCACTGGGTAATAACAAAAAGCTCGACGGTCCGATGGATTTATTCTTCAGCTTTGCCTGCTATCTGCTGCCGATGGCCGTGGCCGAACTGGTGTTCTGGGCGCAGCGTCAGCGCAGTGCTGCGGTGAAATGGGCAGTGGCGGGCCTGATGCTGCTGGGGTGTGTGGTCACGCTTGGTGGCATTGCGGCCATCGGCGCAACGATTTGGTTGCCGACGATCACAGGCTGAACTTATCACCATGGCAATGGCGTTAAAAAAAGGACGGCAGCTGCCGTCCTTGTTTTACCCTGACATCGCAGATTAGTCTGCTTTCGCCAGCGCTTCGTGGGCGTGTTCGCCACGGTGCAGTTGGTCGTGGATGTCGTGATTGTGCTCCAGGTACTGCGGTATCAGCGAGCCGATGATCATGCCGGCGAGGCTGGCCAGTAACCCGGCGAATTGTGCCGGGATAAACGGGTCTTCCGGCCCGAGCCACATCACGCCTTGCCACACCAGGAAGCCGGCAAAAATCGAAGCCAGCGCGCCCTGATTGGTCGCTTTACGCCAGTAGACGCCAAAGGCCAGCGGTACAAAGGCAGTTACCAGTGTGACCTGATAAGCACTTTCGACCATGCCAAAAATCGTCGCTTCGGTATTCAGTGCGTACACCATCACCAGACAGGTAAACACCAGCGTGACCATCCGCATCATCTTCAGGAATTGTTTGTCGGTCATTGGCGGCAACATCGGTTTTAAAATGTTTTCAGAAAACGACACCGAAGGGGCCAGCAGTGTCGCAGACGCACAGCCTTTGATCGCGGATAACAGGGCACCGAAAAACAGCACCTGTGCCACAAACGGCATATGCGTCATGACAAACTGCGGCAGGATCAGCTGACTGTCGTCGGCCATCAGTTTGTTAACCATCTCTGGCGCCAGCATGACGGCGGCATAGCCGATAAACAGCGGAATGAAGGCAAACAACAGATATAAAGAACCGCCGAGGATTGACCCCCAGACTGCGATGCGCTCTGATTTTGCCGATTGAACACGCTGAAACACGTCTTGCTGTGGCATAGAGCCGAGCATCATGGTACAGGCGGCGGCAATAAAGGCGATGATTTCTTTGGCATCCATTTCGGGCCAGAATTCAAACTTGCCTGCGGCGGCGGCATGGTTGACGACCGTCGAAACACCACCGGCCATGTCCGCAACTTCACTGCCGATAAACAGCAAGCCGCCGACAATCACGATCATCTGGACTAAATCTGTGATGGCAACGGCCCACATGCCACCGAAGAAGGTGTAAATCAGGATAGTGACAGCGCCAATCCACATGCCCATTTCCTGACTGATCATGTCCTGCGAGACCACGTTGAACACCAGACCCAGCGCGACAATCTGTGCACCGACCCAGCCGAGGTATGACACGACGATGGCCAGTGAAGTCAGCACTTCGGCGACCCGGCCATAACGGCGTTTATAAAAATCGCCGATCGTCAGTAATTTCATCCGATACAGCGGTGCGGCAAAGAAGATACCGACCAGGATCAGACACATGGCGGCGCCGAACGGATCTGCAACGATGTCGCGCAAATTGCCGTCGATAAAAGTGGCCGGAATACCCAATACGGCTTCAGAGCCGAACCAGGTAGCGAATACAGTTGCCGTCACCATATAAAATGGCAGATGGCGGCCAGCTACAGCGAAGTCAGCTGCGGTTTTAACGCGCATAGCTGCCCATAAACCGATAGCAACTGAGATGACCCAATAGGCGATAACAAACCAAAGTAACATAATGGCTCAAGGTCCTGTGTTAGGTTGAATTGAAAACGTCTTTCCGGAAGACGCCCGAAAGGGCAGGCTTCAGGGTCAACCAAAGAGTCCTGCAGGAAGCAGCAACCCTTGTCACCCGGCCGCATCAGAGGGATGCGATTGGTTAGGGATAAAACTATTGTAAAGTCCAGTTTGTCTGAGGGCAAAACAAAATCGGCGGATTTGGGCAAAAAGATGACAATATTGCCGGTCATTGCCTGCATCTTCGACGATTTATGCTAGATGAAAGTTTTTAATCTATTGAATGAAAACGTTATTTTTACAGCAACTCGGTATTCCTAAAATTTGCTGCAAAAAATGCCTGACAACGGTCGTTACTGATAGTTATCCCTTAGTTAAAACCGGGATATTAGCAAAGTTAATTGTCGGGTTATCGCTGCATTGACCAAAACAGGCGCTCTCGTCATTCAAGACAAAACCTCAGCGCTGCTGCACGAAGGTATCAGGACTAATTGCTCTGACATTGTTGCTGCCAGGCGCTGATATCAGCGCGGATAAGGTCCTGCCGCTGTTCAGGCAAGACATTCAGCTGTTGTTGCGTCGGGGCGGGGCTTGGAGCGCTGCTGTCCTGTGCAATATGTTTGACAAAGCCCATCCTGAAATGCAACATCAGTCACAAATTTGATCCTGCTGGTTTTAAACGGACTTACCTCTGCACCAACGATGAAGAGCACAACAGATCCTTCGCCATTACCGCCGACCGCTATTCGTATAGGGTTAGTTGTATTGGATCCATTCTGTCGAACGCTCTGCCGGGACGAACAGCGGCTGCATATCGAGCCGAAGATTTTTAATGTTTTGTGGTTAATGGTCCACAGCCCCAATCAGCAGGTGAGCCGCGAACAGCTCATTGAGGGGATCTGGCAGCAGCGCGTCGTGAGCGACAGCGTGATCCACCGGGTGTTCTCCCAATTGCGCAAACATTTTGCCAGCCTTGATGACTCGCAGGATTATATTCAAACCATTGCCAAAGTCGGTTATCGGCTGGTCGCGAAAGTCGAACGAATCACACCGCACACTGACACTGCGCTTCGTGTCGCAGCGGCCTCTGGCCCGCATGCAGAGTCACAGGTGCAGATGGAACCCGCAGCAGCTGCCAACTTGCATCAGATTGAATCCGCTGCGCGCCTGGCTATTCATCCTGCAGAAACAAAGTCACGGCGCAATCGCTATTGGCAGTATCGGCCGTTCTTGCTCGGTATCTTCATGGTAAGTGTGTTCGCTGCCGGGTATTGGTTGATAGCCAGTACAGAGCGTTCAACAGGCGCAGACCCCACGCCTTTTATCCAGCAATACCCGCTGACCAGTCATCAGGGCAGTGAAACTCATGTCAGTACGGATCACAGCGGCCAAGTGCAATTATATTTGCAATACAATCAAGCGGATAAGGCCGTGCTTTGGCGTCATCAGGCCGGTCAGCATGCGCAGTTATTGCCAGAGTTGCAGGGACTGCGTTTTGCCATGTTGTCACCGGACGGCAGGCAAGTGGTGCTCGTCACCCATAACGAGCAACCGACCGTGGGTTGTCAGGTCTTGTTAGCGACGCTGGATACGACACCAATTGGGTTGAAGCCACTGCTGAATTGTCCGACCGACAGCCATTTCAGAATGCAATGGCGGGCCGATAGCCGTGGTTTTTACTTTCGGCAGCGTCTTGATAAAACGCAGCCATACAGCACGTTTTATCTGGATGTCGCGACCGGTCAGCCACAACAGATCTCCTTGCCGGCTGCCTATGTGACGAACGGTGATCTCGCGGCCGCGCCATCACCGGATCATCAGCAACTGGCGATAGCGCACTATAAAACCGTCACGCAGACCGAGTTGCAGTTTTGGCAAGTCCGCGGATATCAACGCCAGCATACCCATCTGGTCGATTTGGCCGTTCGACAATTGCATTGGCTGGATCCAGACCATTTACTGTTGGTCACTGATAAAAAAGTCTACCGTTATCACATTCCAACGCAGACTCATCATTTGGTGTTGGCGGAAAAAGGCTACATCAATAGTTTGGCGGTGAGTCCATCGCGCTGGTTTGTCGGCGTCAGTGAACAAAACACCGATATTTTACGTGTCGCTTTACCGCAATCCTGTGCCGCTGGACAACGCCAGGCCGCCTTTGATGCCGCCACCCCGGTGGTGCAAAGCTCCAAAATGGACCTGCTGCCGCGCATCAGCCCAGATGGCCGCTCGCTGGCATTTTTATCTGATCGCATGGGTGTTTTTAACATGTGGCTGAAACCGCTCGCTGCCGATGGTCAGGATCTGATGGCGTCGGAAGCCGCTTTGCCCAGTGCGCCTGCGATGCAAGATTTTTTGCGTTTCAGCTGGGCGCCCGATAGCGGGCAAATCGTGTATAGCCAGGGGGATGCACTTTATACGCAAAGGATTGGCCATGCAGCGCCAGAGTTGCTGCTGCCAGCCAGTGCAAAAGCACACAGTGCCAATTGGGCTGCAGATGGCCAAAGTGTGATTTTTGGCAGCACGCAATCCGGTGATTGGCAGTTATGGCAATACCAACCGGCCAATCAGCAGTTACGGCAATTAACCATGGATGGTGGCTACAGTGGATATTTGCTTGGCGATCGTTTGATTTACAGTAAGTTTAACCAACCCGGCCTTTATCAGAAAAAGTTGGACAATGCAGCGGAGAGCCTGTTGTTGGCCGATTTTAGTGTCATCAATTGGCTGAATTGGCAGATCGTCGGTGACGAGCTGTACTATTTTAAAGCCGGCCTTGGTGTGATGCGTTACCATCTGGCGAGTGGTCGTCAAGATTGTGTATTCCCGGAAAGCCCGGGCTTTGTGCATCAGTACAGTGTGCAAGGTTCTCAGCTGTATTTTGTCAATGCACATCAGGTGCAAGGTGATATCTATTGGCTGGTTCCCCCCGTTTAACTGCAGCATAAAAAAGTGCGGCAGAGAGACTGCCGCACATTCAGCTACATCAAGACATTATCCAATGTCATTATCAGAAGCTATAGTCGACGCCCAGATAGAAGGTGCGACCAAATGCATCGGTATAGCGGTGATCATAACCAGTCTGGTGACCTTGGCCGCCACGTAATGACAGCGGCGGTGCAACGTCCGTCAGGTTATTGATACCAAAGGTTAAGACGGTATTTTCAATCCCTTTGTATGTGGTCTGATAGTTCACAGTCGAATAAGACGGCACAGCCAGCTGGATAGCAACACCGGCACCACCGGTACCGCCTAACCGAACTTCGCGGCTGGCCGCAGTGATTGCGCGGTCTTCATAACCTGAACGGTAGCTCAGGATCACAGAGTGGCTAAAATCGCCATGCTGTAAGCTATTGGTCCACTTGGCCATAGTGCGGAAGTCTACAGCCTGGTTCGCGCCAAACCGGCCTAAACTGCTGATCCACTCATTGGTCGTCCCTGGGCGGGTATATTCTTTTTGCAGTAAATAGGTGCCGGCAAAGCTGGTAGTCCAGCGTCCGAATGACAGGTCGTGCCCGACCATCAAGTCCCAGTCAACACCGCGGGTAATTGATTTACCAACGTTGACCGAACTGCGCAAAATAGCCAGCTCAGTACGGCCGGTCGCTAAATTGGTATTTGGCAGGAAGCGGTCGTAATAACGGGCAGAATCAGCAAAAATCTGCGCTTCCGTCAGAGCTGTTACCAGGTTTTCCATGTTGATGCGCCAGTAATCCAGCGCCAGGCTGAAATCGTTCGACGGTGCATAGACAAAACCATAGGCAAACTGCTCAGAGGTTTCCGGCTTCAACGACGGGCTACCCTGATTAAAAATGGTGTACTGCGAGCGGGTCGATAAACACCAGGCCGCTTTTGGATCATTGGCTGCAAAAGGACAATCGTAGGCGCCACCGGTCACACCAGCCGGTACGCGTGGCTGTGCAATATCTAACATTGATGGTGCTTTAAAGCCGGTGCCGCTGGAAGCCCGCAACAACAAATCGTCGGTTGCCTGATATTTCAGTGACATCTTGTAAGTGACATCAGACATATCATCGTTAACGGTGAAGCCTGATGAGCCTTTGATTGGGAAGCCTGCAGCATTGTAAGTAGAACCGTTATAAACAGCGCCAATGCTGTCGTAACGGACTGCGGCAGACAATTCCATACCTTCCATCACCGGAACTATTGCTTCTGAGAACAAGCCATAAGAGTCACGGTCCAGATCGTAAGCGGTGTCGCGACCGAGGAACAGAATCTTCTCCTGTTCGTTGGCTTCAGCGATTTTGTTGCTGTAATCCATTTTGCGGTATTCAGCACCGGTACCGATGTACACCTGGCCGGCCGGCAACTCAAAGACTGGCATCGATGCTTTGAGGTCGACTGCTTGCATCGTGGTTTTGTCGTTGGTCCATTCACCGTTGTAAACCGTCTTCATCAGGGCATCACGGTTGGCAGAACTTAACTTGTCTGGTGTGGTGAAAATATCGATGGTGCCTGAACGCATCAGGTTGACGAACTCATCACGCAGTAACCAGCCGCCGACAAAGTTCTGAGTTGAATCGTTGACTGAGTAAGTGTAACCACCTGAGTAATCGAGCTCGCCGCTGACCCCTTCAAAACCTAATACCAGATTGGTTCCTTTGTTGTTCCATTCGGTGGCACGGGTGCCAACCGGCAGTGCACGCCAACGTGCATTGACGCCTGTGACGGTGGCTCTTTGTGCCGGTGTCAGGTTTGGCATAATCCATTGCTGCACAACCGGAGATGTCAGTGGCAGTGGGAAATAACCGGTTGGGTAAGGCGCAACGCGGTTGGTTTCAGAGTAATCTGTGGCATTGAGGTTAGCAAAAACACGGAAATCATCAGTCACTTTGAACAGTGAATTGACCATGATGTTATCACGCACACTCTCCGGGAATACTTCAATCGTCGAGGTAAAGTCCCACGAACATTCGGTGCCTTCAGCAAAAGTGTCCTGCGGGCAACCGCCGTTGGTACGGGCATATGGGCTAAAGACTAATGGTGTATTGGAGCCTGACAGGAACACCTGAGCATTGGCTGGAATACCGTTGGGCGATCCTGCGACAAATGTATAGTCGGTTTCATTGTAGCGGAATGGAATAATGCCTGATTTGGCAAACTTACGGTCGGTTGATTTCAGCTGTGCCTGCTCATCACGGGACACTGAAACCAGCACGTTGTAACCATCGGTATTAAAATCACCAAAACCGGCTGAAGCAGAGATGTTGTGGCTTTCGCCACCAGTTTCCTGCGGCTTGTTGTAACGGGCGCTCAGGTTAAAGCCTTGCATGTCGGACTTAGTGATGAAGTTGACAACCCCGGCAATCGCATCAGAGCCATAAATAGCGGATGCGCCATCTGTTAAGACTTCAATCCGCTCTATGGCGGCCAACGGAATTGAGTTTAGGTCGATCGTACTGCCTGAACCACGCGGCGCTAAGCGGCGGCCGTTCAGCAATACCAAAGTGTAGTCAGAACCAAGACCGCGTAATGAAGCGGTTTTCTGACCGCCACCGCCACCACCAACCGACTGTGCGGCGACAGTAAAGCCTTGCATCGCCGGTAAACTCTGAATTAATTCACCTGCGGAAGTCAGACCTGTTTTATCAATATCTTCACGGTTCATGACTTGAACAGGGAGAGCACCTTCCATATCTGTCCGTTTAATACTTGAACCTGTGACCTGAATACGTTCAACGTCTTTTTTGTCGGCTGCTTCTGTCGTCTGTACTGCATTGGCAGATGACATGAAAGCGAAAGCGGAAGCGGTAGTACCGAGTACGAGGGCCGTGCGGATGGATTTTTGTAACTTGTTTGCAATAAACATGCAGATTATCTCCGTCGATCACTAAAAAGTGATTCTCATTTTTGGATGTCAGCCCAGCAATTGATGGGCAGCAGACCACTGGCGAAGTGACGAATCAGCACCAGTGCCGGACCGACTCGCTGCACAACACCCGGAGCAGAAATGTCCTTACCGATACCGGGTGATGCGTAGCATAGAGACTGTGATCAATGCGCCTGAACGACCATAAAAAAAATCGGAGGAAAACCTGATGATTTGCTGATGAATGTAAAGATTTGGTGAACTCTTGCAAGTCGGTGCTGCAAAGGCATGTAAATCAAGCGGTCTTGTCGGCATTGCTTAACCTGGTTTGTAACTTTTTGTTAATAAGTGCGTGTTTAGGCATCAGCTTGCTAGGTTGCTGTCGGTTGGTCATCCTGTGCCACTGAGCTAAGTTTAGTGCGCGTTTGCCGCAGGCTATGCACAGTAAAACTGGCAACAGCCCTTGCTTAACACGGTGTATTGCTGAACTATCTGTACAGGTGAATCAGATACGGTAGGCTCATCATGTTTGTTGTTCCTCAGATCCAAGCTGCGCAGCGCACTGGCGACTGCCATACCAGATTGCCTTCAATCAGCGCGATCTGGATGCATTTGGTACTGCTTTGCCTGTTGTTGTCCGGTGTTGCGGCCTGTGGTGGCAGTGGTGATAACTCGGCGACAAGCCCCGGTGCGGGTGGGACTATCGTGGCGCCGAGTGCCTTGTTTTATCCCTCGCCACAAACTGCAGTGGTGGGTGTCGCCTTGCAAGCCCTGGAGCCGACCGTCACGGGTAATGTCAGCAACTACAGTGTGATACCGGAGTTACCTGCAGGCCTAGTCTTTGATTCTGTTAGTGGGCGGATATCGGGTACGCCAATCGCTGCAGCTGCCTCTGCGGCCTATACCATCACCGCGCGCAACGCTGCAGGGTCTAGCAGTTTTGTGCTAACACTCAGGGTTGACCCAGCCATAAAGTTGGCACTAGAGCCAGCGACGGCCACGGCCATTGGCATTGGCCAGAGGATCCATGTGTTTTTTACTCAGCAGGCGGACGGGGCTCCCTATCCGGCTTATATCGACGCTACACTCGTTCAATGGTCCTCTTCGGCCCCGAGTCGGGCCGTCATCGACGCAAACGGTCAGGTGACCGGTGTTTCTGAGGGGACTACGACTATCACTGCACAGTATCAGGGGATCACCCGCCAGCTGCAGGTGCAGGTCAGTGGTCATTGGGTGACCCGAACTGTTGCTGTCACCGGCCAAGGCCTGCGCCGTTACGCGATTTACATACCTGCAGGCACTGATCCGTCGGTCCTGCGCCCCGCTTTGTTGGTCATGCATGGCGGTACCGGGACCGCCATGGGCATCGCTGCAAGTAGTCTTCTGACAGAGTTCGCGCAGCAACGACAGCTACTTGCCGTATTCCTTGAGGGAAGCGGTGTGCTGCCAACTTTTAACGCCGGGGCCTGTTGTGGTTCGGCTCAGTCGCAGAACGTAGACGACGTTGCGTTTGCCCGCGCTGTGATTGCGGATATCCGTCTGAATGACCGTGTTGATGCAAGCCGGATCTTCGCGACAGGTTTTTCCAATGGTGGGATGATGGCACATCGCCTTGCCTGTGCACTGGCTGATCAGTTGAGTGGGATTGCGGCAGTTTCCGGTGCGTCCGGCGAATTTGAAGGTGCTGGCACGCGTTACTACAGCTGTGTTCCCGCAAGACCTATCACGGTTCTGCACATCCATGCAGCCAACGATCGCAACTACCCGTACGCCGGTGGTATCGGTATCGATGGTATTTCCAACAGCAATTTCT
>JAIXSW010000227.1 GCA_027484495.1 Gammaproteobacteria bacterium | reverse complement strand
CTGTGTTTTTATCAAAGCAAAGAAAATCAGCAGCTTAGCCTGTTTGTTATTGGCGACCGCGGCGGTGCCGACCAGCTGTTGCTGCAACAGCAGGACCAGTGGTTGCCACAACCTGTGCCGATGCGCGTACTGAACCTGCCCTATGACGCCAAATCTTGTGCGGTCGATAGCAGCAAAGGTGTGTTGTATGTCAGTGAGCCGCAGGGCTTATGGCGCTTTAACGCCGAAGCAGAATCGGATGAAGCCGGCACACTGATGCAGGCACGCCAGCCGTTTGGTGCAATCCAAAGCGAGATCAGCGCGCTGCAGCTGTTACCGGACGGCCAGTTGCTGGCGCTGGAAGCCGAACCGGCGCGGCTGCTGCGTTTTACCCCAGCTTCCGACGATAGTTTCAGTGCGACGGCATATGCGCTGCCAGCCGAGCTTTCTCTGCAAAGTATGTCAGTGCAAAGCATGTCAGTGCAATACGACAAATCCGCGGTTGCCCTGCAGTTCGCCGTCGAGCCGGCGCATTTGCTCGATGTGCAGCCGCTGCAGAGCGCGACGCTGCCCATCCAGTTCCAGCCGCAACAAACCGCAACCGCTGTCGTGTTTCCGCAGCTGCAGGCCACAATGGAAACTGCGTCAACCAGCACGCGCGGCGATGTGATTGACGACCCGGCGTTTTGGCATCACGCCAGCACCCCGGCCAACAGCCTTGTGCTGGCCACCGATAAACGCTCCGGCCTCGAGGTGTATAACATGCGGGGCGAACGGGTGCAGCAGCTGCCGGTCGGCCGGCTGAACAATGTCGATGTGCGCTATGGCCTGCATTGGCAAGGCAAACCACACGATATTGCTGTCGCCAGTTTGCGCAACAATAACAGCCTGCAGTTGTTTGCGATTGATGCCAGCGGCAAGTTACACGACGCCGGACAAATCCCGACCGCCCTGCCGGATATCTATGGCATGTGCCTGTACCAGCCCAAAGCCGGTGAGATCTATGCTTTTGTCAATGATAAAAGCGGTCGTATCGACCAGTTCCGCCTGAGTTCAGACGGCCAGCAATGGCAAGGCGAACTGGTGCGCACGCTCAAAGTGCCGACACAGCCGGAAGGTTGTGTTGCCGATGATCAAACTCATCAGTTATTTGTCGGCGAAGAAGATGTCGGCGTCTGGTACTTTCAGGCCGCCGCGGCAGCTGAAACAACCGGCGAGCTGGTGATCAGCGCCAACGACGAACAAGGCCCGCTGGTCGCCGATGTTGAAGGTATGGCGTTATTACCAGCCGGTACTTTTAAAGCGCAAAGTAAGCCGCTGCTGCTGATCTCCAGCCAGGGCAATGACAGTTATGTGCTGTATGAAGCGACGGCACCATTTGCGTTTGTGCAGCGCTTTCGCGTTGGCACTAATCCGTCGCTTAACATCGATGGCAGCTCAGAAACCGACGGCTTGGATCTAACGGTGAAAAGCCTCGGCCCGGCGTTCCCGTTTGGCGCCATCGCCATTCAGGATGGTCGCAACCGGATGCCGGAAGCCGGTCAAAACCTGAAACTGGTGCCATTGCAGCAATTGGAAGCGGTGTTAAAGCGGTAATCGTTATGTGACGAACACCTTTATCGTACGGCGACGCTCCGCTTGCACGTACCTACGCACTTATTAATTGTGTAGGTACGTGCAAGCGCAAGCGTGCTGGCCACCACGTGGCGTACCTGTTCTCACCAAGCAAAGCCCGTTGGACGTCACACGTTGGACGTCACACGTTGGACGTCACACGTTGGACGTCACACGCGATCCATGTTCTCCTCACCAAATCCCTTCATATAACTTTTCAGTTATATCCTGCTCCGAAAAAGTATTTAAAGTTATTAATGCGCTCTGTTTTAATGCAGGCTCGTAGATATTAGGCATATAGATGTCTAAACGGAGATTTGCATGCAACAGACTCAACTGACCTGGTGGCAACGCTACAGCTTATGGCTGCAACAGGCGTTAATCCGCGCAGAATTGGGCCCCTGGCAGGCAAATACAGCAGTCGACCGCCACGACACCACCACCTCACCGGGGCAGCTATGAGTATTGAAGTCCAGCAATTGCGAAAGAATTTCGGCGATTTTAAAGCCGTTGATGATGTCAGTCTGTCGATTAAAAGCGGTGAACTGACTGCATTGCTTGGCCCATCCGGCTCCGGCAAAACCACGTTATTGCGCCTGATCGCCGGTCTGGAACAGGCCGATAGTGGCCGTATTTTGTTTAATGATGAAGATATCAGCGACCGCCATGTCAGTGAACGTGGCGTCGGTTTTGTGTTCCAGCATTACGCCCTGTTTAAACATATGACGGTGGCGGAAAACGTCGGTTTTGGCCTCAGCGTCAAGCCAAAGAAATTCCGCCCTTCCAACGCAGAAATTAAACAGAAAGTGCAGAAACTACTGGAGCTGGTGCAACTGGACTGGACTGCCGACCGCTATCCATCGCAGTTATCCGGTGGTCAGCGTCAGCGCATCGCGCTGGCCCGCGCTTTGGCAGTCGAACCCAAAGTGCTGCTGCTGGACGAGCCGTTTGGCGCGCTGGACGCCAAAGTGCGCGCCGAATTGCGCCGTTGGCTGCGCCGGCTGCATGACGAAATTCATGTGACCTCGGTATTTGTCACGCACGATCAGGAAGAAGCGCTGGAAGTAGCGGACCGGATTGTCGTGATGAATAAAGGCCGCGTTGAGCAGGACGGTACCCCGGAGCAAGTCTACGACCATCCGGCCAATCCGTTTGTCTACGAATTCTTAGGCACAGTGAATCTGTT
>JAIXSW010000560.1 GCA_027484495.1 Gammaproteobacteria bacterium | reverse complement strand
TGCAGGCGCTCTGCGCTGATCCGCTCAAAACCGGTATAACGATGGCGATAAAACGCCGTGCCGCCGTGACGGCCATCACACAAATAATGCACCATCGCCAGCTGCTGCGGTTCCACCGTGTCAAAATGCGGCAACATCTGGATAGGTTTCAGCTGCTCCGGTGGCGTACAGGCCAGCGAAAACGCCGAACTGAGCACCCGGACTTGCTGCGCCTGTGGCGCATACACCTGCTGCAGCAGCGGTAGCAGGTTGTGCAGCGCATCCTGATACGACTGCGGTGTCGGTGCCCGCACGCCCGGGTAAAAATTGGCCGGGTCGGCCTGATAAACGCCGTGCTGCGCTTGCTGCCTTAACCAATCACCCGCCGGAAATAAATGGTCTATCACCAATAACGGCGTCTGCTCAGTGCCAATCAGCTGACAAAGCACCGCTGGTTTTGGCGCTACAGAGGCTGCACTTTGCATCGGTTTAACCCACCAACTGCTGATTTTTGCGCGCGATTAAGCCGTAGATTTGTGCGGCCGAACCGACAATGGCGTAAATCGCCGCCAACAGCCCTTGCTGATGCAGCTGCACCACCTGCTCCGGCGCCAGCGCCGCCAGCTTGTCAGCATCAATGGTGTAGAGGCCGTTCAGCCGGGTCGTGCTCTGATCGGCAAAAGTGATATCGAGCGACATCGGCTGCAACAACTGAAATTGCAGCAACACCGCAATCAAAGCATCGCGTTGTTGTTCCCCCTGCAGCAGCTGAACCAAGCGTAATTTGGCCTGCCGGTAAAACTCAGTTTCGCTGCCATCGGGCAAAAACAGCAGCTCAGCGCCGGCTGGTAACGGCTGGTTCTGCCCGGTGGCTGGGCTGTCCATGTCGATGCAGACCACATAATCGTCGGCTTCCGGCGTTGCCTTGCCGACAAAAAACGGCTGGCGCTGGATTTGCAGCGGCAGATACAAACCCTGCCAGCGGCCTTGCTGCATCAGTAAATTCTCGTTGGCGGCAAAGCCGGTCAATGCCGCCAACACAAACTGACCGGTCTGGCCATTTTTCGCCAGCACCAGCGGCAGCTGTGTCGCGACATGGCTCATCTCGGCCGGCACCACCGGAATTAGGTTTTGCCCGGCGGCATGCGCATCAATCTGCTCAGGCAAGACATACAGCTGTTGATGCCGGGCCGGTTCTACTGCAACTAAATGTGCCATGAATAACTTTCCTGCTGCTCAGATGGTCTGAAAACCATACTGACGAATTTTGTTGATAAGCTCGCGGTGCGTCGGTAATAACGTCAGCGCCTGATCGATCATTTTGCGGTTTTGCTGCAGCTGCGCTGTGGCAAAATCCCAGTTATTCAGCTGATGGCGCAGGCGGGTGGTGTCACTGCGAAATCCCATGCCATATAACACGTACTGATAACTGGCGGCCGGGAAGACTTCATTATTGCTGGTGAAATCCAAATCGCCCGGCGCACGATGCGTCCACAACTGCATCAAATCCTGTAGGCTTTGCGGAATAGTCGCCGGGTCGCGGTTGTCACGCCAAAAAGCACTGTCGTTGCGCTGACTCAGAATGTAATGCAGCTTCAGAAAATCGATGATTTTGTCCCAGCGATATAAAAAGGTCTGATTAAACCGCCGCGCCACAATATCCATCACGCCGCGGGTGGCTGGCAGTTGCTCGGCAATCATCTGCGCGGACATTTCAACCAGCACCAGCGCCGAGGCTTCCAGTGGTTCAAGGAAACCGGCTGACAAGCCGACCGCGACACAATTGTTCTGCCAGAAGTGCTGGCGATGACCACTGACAATCGGGATCTTGCGCACGGCAAGGTCCGCAATTTGTGGCCCGACATAGGCCGCTAAAGTGTCGCGCGCCTGTTGTTCACTGCAATAACGGCTGGCATAGACATAACCCACCCCACGGCGGTGCTGCAGGCCGATATCCCAAATCCAGCCACAATCCTGCGCAGTCGAAATGGTATGGGAGGCGATAGGCGCATCCGGATTGGCATAAGGCACCTGCACCGCCAGCGCCGTGTCGATAAACAGCACGTCGTCGCAGCGCTTAAACGGCACCTGATAATGGCCGCCCAGCAACAACGATTTAAAGCCGGTGCAATCGACAAATAAATCACCGGCGATCAGGCCATGGTTCTGGGTTTGCACGGCGGCAATGTCGCCATTGTCAGCGCTTTGCACGGCGATCACATCATCCTGAATATGTTCCACGCCGAGTTTTTCGATGCAGTGGCGCTGCAAAAACAGACCAAACTTGCCGGAATCGAGGTGATAGGCGTAATTGGCGACGGCAGCATATTCAGCATGCCGGATGGTTTTCGGCGCCAGACCCTGTTCACAAATGGCTTCCTGATAGCATAAGTCGTTGGAAAAGGAACTGAGCGGGCCTGCCAGATCGGCGGCAGTTTTGCCATGCAGCCAATAGGCCGCCATATCCGCTTTACCAAAGCCCTGCGGCAGCACCAGCGGATGATAATAAAAATCGTCGCTGGCGCCATTGACCCAACGGGCAAACTTGGCGCCTTGTTTAAAGGTGGCGTCACATTCACGGATAAATTCGGTTTCACTGATGCCAAGTGCCAGCAAGGTGCTGCGCATCGTCGGCCAGGTGCCTTCGCCCACGCCAATCGGCGG
>JAIXSW010000246.1 GCA_027484495.1 Gammaproteobacteria bacterium | reverse complement strand
TCGAAGCCTTCACGTTAAATCAGGCGACAGATCCACTGCCCTACGAAGCTTAAACCGGCGCATGGCATTTTAATAAGCTATACAGCGCCTGCAAGGCGCTGTGACTGTCGCCACGCCGGCTGGCCAGATACATAGTTCTCTTCAGGCCCTGCGCACCGAGCGGCCGCGTGACAATCAACCCCTGACTCAAAAACGGTTCTGCCAGCCAGACCGGCAGCACTGCGATCCCCTCGCCGGCGGCTACCAGCTGTAACATCTGGCTGGCCTGTGCCACTGATTTGCGCTCGCCGCTGAAATCCTGTTTTTTCAGAAAATAACGAAACAAATCCTGTCGTTCCGGCGGAATTGGATAGCTTAATAACCGCGCCTCGCGTAAATCTTCCGGCGCCAACCAGCTTTTCGCTGCCAGCGGGTGCTCAGGCGCCAGATAAGCCAGCAGCTCCAGTTCAAACAATGGCTGATAACAGACCTGCTGTGTCAGGCGCTCGTCAGTCGTCAGCACTAAATCAAGCTCACCGGACAGCATTGCCTCAATCGCGTGATGCTCAATCTCAGTATCCAGACTCAATGCGACCTCTGGCCATTGCTGGCGAAAAGCTTTTACCGCCGGTAGCAACCAATGAAAGCAGGCATGGCATTCCACCGTCAGCCGCAACTGTGCCGGCAACTCGGGTTGCTGTTTCAGCTGCCGCTGCGCCGCATCGATTTTTGGCAGTATTTCCTCAGCTAACTGCAGCAACAACTGCCCTTGCCAGCTGAACTGTACCGGCTGCGACTTCCTGACAAATAATGGCTGACCGAGCTGTTGTTCAATCTCTTTCAGCTGATGTGACAACGCCGACTGTGTGACAAACAAGCGGCCGGCGGCCCCCTGCATCGAGCCGGTCTGCGCCACTGCGCGAATGGTTTTTAACAGCTTTAAATCGATTTGCATGCGTTTTACTCAGCTAGCCCGCGATGGGAATTCAATGGCCTGGACGCACTGTAACCAGTTTAAATAGACATATCAACATCCAGACGTCTATCTTGTGAAGAATCTATGCAGGTCAAACAGCCGGACTATTGCACGGGAAAATCTCGGGATGAATTCAGCTTGTGAGTTGCTATGGTCAGTGCTGCAAATGCAAAAGGACAGCCTGAGCTGTCCTTTTGCACGTATCGAGCTGTGCTGGTTGTATGACAATTAACGTACCGGCAACTCAAATTTGGCGAACATCCGGTCAATTTCTTCCTGATTGCGTAGTAAATTGGCGCGTTCGACCACATCTTTGGTCAGATGCGGAGCGAAACGCTCAATGAAATCGTACATATAGGTGCGAAGGAAGGTACCTTTCCTGAAACCAATTTTGGTGGTGGACGCGGCAAACAAATGACTGGCATCAATCGCCACTAAATCCGTATCCAGGTCTTTATCCATTGCCATTGATGCGATGACCCCCACGCCGAGGCCGAGCCGGACATAAGTTTTAATCACATCAGCATCGGTCGCGGTAAAGACAATCTTCGGCTCCAGACCTTTTTCACCAAAAGCGCGGTCTAGTTCTGAGCGTCCGGTAAAACCAAACACATAAGTAACAATCTGATATTGTGCTACATCTTCAATTTCAATTTTGCGTTGCAATGCGGCCAGTGGATGGTCATTACGCACAATCACACTGCGGTTCCAGTGATAACATGGCAGCATCACCAAATCACTGAACAAATGCATTGCTTCAGTTGCAATGGCAAAATCGGCTTCACCGCGCGACGCCGCTTCTGAAATTTGTTGGGGTGTGCCCTGATGCATATGCAGAGACACTTTAGGAAACTTTTTAATGAAACCGCCAATGACGCCAGGCAACGCATAACGGGCTTGTGTGTGCGTAGTCGCGATGTTCAGTTTACCCTGATCCGGCAGTGTATGCTCTTTCGCCACCGCTTTGATGCTTTCGACTTTCGCGAGAATTTGCTGGGCAATTTCAATTACATCGCGTCCCGCTGGTGTGACATGCGTCAAATGTTTACCGCTGCGGCCAAACACTTGGATGCCCAACTCATCTTCCAGCATCCGTACTTGTTTACTGATGCCGGGCTGCGACGTATAAAGACTTTCTGCGGTCGCAGAAACATTCAAGTTGTGATTAAGCACTTCGACAATGTAACGTAACTGTTGTAATTTCATGGGTCATGCTTTCCATGGTTGACGGCCACTGCCAGCAATAAAACGCGGTTAATTATTCCAACGATTCATTGTTTTTTGTTTATGTATAACGAATAGTAGCTAAAAAACTCACCAGACTGTAGTACTTTTTCCTTAAACCCAGCAGAACTTTGCAGGAGCAGACTGTGGAACATCCTGATATCGATTTCGCCACTGTATTGGCATCTGGTGTACATGACATGAAGAATTCTTTGTGCATGCTGATCCAGTCAATGGACCTGTTACAGCAGGAACTGGCAGAAAAATCCGAGTCTGCCAGCCAGGAACTGGCCCGAATTCATTACGAAGCCACCCGGCTCAATACCAACCTGTTGCAATTGCTATCGTTGTACCGCATCGAAAAAGACCAATTGCCGCTGCATATGGACGAGTATAACCTCGACGATCTCTGTGACGAGATCCTGATCAAAAACGGCCTGTACAGTACGCAACGGAATATTGACGTAATCACTGACTGCCCCGGGCAGCTCAGCTGGTTTTTTGATAATGATTTAATCAGTAATCTGGTCAATGATATGTTTGTCAACGCATTGCGTTATTCCAACACCAAACTGTTACTGCGGGCATTTGAACAAGAGCGGCAACTGTTTGTAGAAATTCACGATGATGGTACGGGTTATCCGACAGATATGCTGGATAACAGCGACGAGGGCATCCATAACCTGAACCTTTCTGCCGGCCGCACCGGTCTTGGCTTGTTTTTTGCTCATATGATTGCGCGTGCACACCGGAATCAAGGCCGTACCGGACGGATTGAGCTGAGTAACGGTGGAGAATACGGCGGTGCTGTATTCCGGCTGATCCTGCCGTAATCAATTGCAAACATTGGTATTTTACGGCATTTCTGTTTAAGATGCAGAGGCTAGACCAATCCTGAGGTGCAGATGGCTTTTACCGTAATTGTGGTGCTTTT
>JAIXSW010000370.1 GCA_027484495.1 Gammaproteobacteria bacterium | reverse complement strand
GTTATGTGCTGCTATCGTCGGTGGCGCCTTGGTACCAGTGTTACAGGCGGTGTTGGCCGATACTATCGGCTTGCAGTTGAGTTTTATCGTACCGGTATTCTGCTACGTTTATATCTGCTATTACGGTCTGGTTGGCTCGAAGATTAAGCAGCCACAGATTTGATTTGTTGGGATGCGGGCGGGTGTAAAACCCGCCCCTACCTGTTGCCGGTAAAGGCTGCTGTTAGCCTTCCCCCAGATACCTTGCCCGTTTTACCGCTTTGATCTTACTGATATCCACCAGCACCAGACCGTCGATACAGTCGGCGAATTCGGGATCAACGCCAAAAGACAAAAACTGCACGCCACCGGGCTCGGCAAGCTCGCTGTATTGTTTGTACAGCGTTGGCACTGCCAGCCCCATATTGGCCAGTAAATGCTTCAGCTGGACAAAGTCTTCGGTGTAATTGTCGCCGCTAAAATGCTGCTGCAGTTGCTGCATCGTGGTGATGTCGAGCGAATAGGGGCGGTTTGGCAACGCGCTGTCATCTTCTGGGCTGAAATATAAGGTGTAGAAATACACCAGCAAATCTCGGGCGGCTTTTGGATAACTGTTCGACAAACTGACGCCACCAAACAAATAGCGGATCTGCGGGCGTTGTTTTAAATAGGCGCCGATGCCATACCACAGATAATCCAGACTGCGTTTACCCCAGTATTTCGGTTGGACAAAGCTGCGGCCGAGTTCCAGCCCTTGCGCCAGCACCGGTTGCAGCTGTTCACTGAACTGGAACAGCGAGGCGGTATACAAGCCTTGTTGGCCATGTTCAGCCACCACAGACGCGACTTCGGCAAAACGATACGCGCCGACGATTTCCAGCTCTTCGTTGTCCCATAAAATCAGCTGCTGATAATAGCTGTCGTATTTATCTGTATCGCGGCGTTTGCCACTGCCTTCACCAACGGCGCGAAAGGCGATTTCACGCAGCCGGCCGATTTCGCGCAGCAGCACCGAGCTAGGCTCTGGCTGGTACAGATAAATCTGTTTACCGTCGGCGGTTTCGCCAAGGCGCGGGCATTGGCTGATGGCTTTTTTCAGCACTTGCCGGTCTTCCGGGTGGGCGATCGCCGACTGGGTTTTCAGCAGTGGGGTTTTGTCTTTCGCGAGGCGGTATAAGTGTTTTTTAAACACTTTGACCATCGTTTTATGGTCCAGCAGTGGCTGGGCAAAGCTGTCGTAGGGGATCATATCGCCGATGCGCAGCCCCATATGTTTATGCTTTTGCTTAAACATTTCTTGCACCAGCAGCATGGTCGACAACGGCTTGTACAACATCGATGCGCCATAAAACAGCAGTGAATTACGCGCATCGAGATAAATCGGCAGGATCGGTGCTTTGGCGGCCCGGGCAAAACGTAAAAAGCCGCCTTGCCATTTGCCATCACGGACGCCATTGGGTTTGAGCCGTGAGACTTCGCCGGCCGGAAACATGATCACCGCGCCTTCAGCAGCGAGGTGGGCGCCGATATTGTCCAATAAGCGACGGTCGGTGCCACCTTGCATGTTATTGACCGGTAATAATAAATCGCGCAGCGGGCCAATGCTGCCCAGTAGTTGGTTCGCAACGACTTTAACATCCGGCCGGATATCGCTGACCAGCTTAATCAATGCCAGGCCATCCAGCGATCCTATCGGGTGGTTGGCGATGATGACAACACGACCGGCAGCCGGAATGCGCTCCAGTTCGTTATCGCGCACCTGGCAGCGAAAAGAGAAATAATCGAGTACCTGTTCGACAAAATCGAGGCCATATAAATGTGGATATTCAGCAGCAAAACGCTGAAACTCGTCTTCATGTAACAGATGTTTCAGTGCGCCTTTGACCGGTTTGGCCAGCCAGCTGTTGTTGTTCAGTTGCGGTAAATGCCGCTCGACTACTTGTTCCACATTTAACATGCCATGCTCCCGGCGTCTTTTCAGACTTTCGCCTTTTGTGTGGGCTTAGGCTAAGCAGGCTGTATGACAGTCCGGTCACAGAATTATGGCAATTTGCGGAAATTTCCGCCGGCTGTCACAGCTGCGGGCTGGTCAGGCAGGGACGGGGCTGTTTAGAATGCAGGTCTGTATTTTTTGTTGAGCTTGCCATGAGCATCGCGCTGATTATTCCGGACCGAAAACTTGATGCTGTAGCTGCCGCATTACAGCAACAGCTGCCTGACGTTACTATCGAAGTCTGGCCAGAAATCAGCCAGCCGGCAGCAGTCGAATTTGCAGTCGTCTGGAAGCAGCCTGCTGGCAGCGTTGCATCGCTGCCCAACCTCAAAGCCCTGCAATCCTTCGGTGCCGGCGTCGACAGTATTTTATCCGATATAACTTTGCCGGTATCGTTGCCGCTGGCGCGGATCGTCGACCCGCACCTGACTGCGTCGATGCTGGACTACCTTGATACCGTAGTGAATTACTACCGGCTGCGCTTTGATGAATTTAGCCACAACCAGCTACAGCAGGTATGGAAGCCGCGTTCACCGCGCAAAATCCGACATCTCACAGTGCTTGGCTTAGGTGAACTCGGCAGTGCGGCGGCTCGACACTTTGCCGGCCTCGGTTATTCGGTCCGCGGTTGGTCTGGCAGTTTGCGTCAGATCGACGGTGTGCAGTGTTTTGCCGGCGATGATCAGTTTGCCGATGCTGTAGCAGAGGCTGACCTGCTGATTTGTTTATTGCCGTTAACCCCTGCGACGGAAAATCTGCTGAATGAGGCTCGGTTGGCGCAGCTGAAAACCGGAGCCATTCTGGTCAATGTGGCGCGTGGTGCTATTGTCGATGACGAGGCTTTACTGGCAGCGTTACAAACCGGTCAGCTGGCCGCGGCTTGTCTCGACGTGTTTCGGATTGAACCTTTGCCGGTTGGACATCCATTCTGGACAACGCCCGGTATCCTGCTGACACCGCATATTTCGGCGGTGACCAACGCTGATACTGCCGTCGCACAAATCGCGGAAAACTATCGCCGTGTGCAGGCGGGTCTGCCACTGCTGAATCCGGTTGACCGCACAAGAGGCTACTAATGGCTGCTTATACTTTAGAAATCATTGATCATCTGGCGCTACTGACTTTAGTCGGCGGTGAAAAACGCAATCTGTTAACGCCGGTTTCAGCCGCCGAAATTGCTCAGGCAGTTGCAGGCTTATTGGATAATCCGACAGTCAAAGCTTTAGCGGTCACCGGTCAGCCGGGGGCATTTTGCGCCGGCGCAGACTTGAGCGTGTTACAGCAGGCTGCGGGTGGTGATGGTGCCGAACTGCAACAGATCTATTCTGCCTTTACCACGGTGGCACAGAGTCCACTGTTTACTATCGCGCTGGTTAACGGCCCGGCTTTAGGCGCGGGGATGAATCTGGCGATGGCCTGCGATATCCGGCTGGCCAGCCCTGACGCCTGGTTTGAAAGCCGGTTTTTTAATCTGGCGATCCACCCTGGTGGTGGGCATACCTGGTTATTGCCGCAGCTGCTTGGCTGGCAGCAGGCTGCTGCGATGATTTTCGCCGGCGAGCGGTTATCAGCGCAACAAGCGCTGGCGCAGGGCTTTGTTAAAGAACTGCACAACGAAGAAGAGCTGCTGACGCGTGCCAAACAGCTGTGCGCGCCTTTGTCTACGGTCCCGACCGCATTGGTGCGGCAAACCAAAACGTCGATGCTGCAACTACGCAGTTGTGAGCGGCAAGACGATGCTGTCGCTTTTGAATTTCGCCAACAATTTCAATCATTACAAACCGACGCCGCACAGCAACATATTGCAGCGTTACTCGCCCGCATTCAAAAAATACCTGACAAGAACAATGAATAGCATGAACGATGTGACTGCAGAGCCGCGCATGGTGACGACCTGGCATCTGGACTACCAGGGGCCGACTTTAGCATTACCAGAATGGCCGGCTGGCGTGTTTTTATTGGAAGCTGAAGTGCCAAGCCCGGAACTCAGTCAGTTTTTATTCGTGGCGGTTGGCGCGCCCTGGCGTTGGTATGGCCGACTTGGCTGGACTTATCAGCAATGGTCTGAACATTTGAATTCAGGGCAGGTGCGAACTTTTGTGCTCTATCAGCGCGGCACGCCAGCCGGTTATTTTGAGTTGTGCCGTCATCCGGAAGATGGAAACAGTGTTGAATTGAAATACTTTGGTTTATTGCCGTCTTTTGTTGGACAGGGGCTGGGACGGGCAATAGTGCAGGCTGCTATCGCACAAGCACAGCGTTGGAGTACCGGTCGGGTATGGCTGCACACTTGCAGTGACGACCATCCGGCAGCACTGTCGACTTACCAGAAAGCGGGTTTTGTGCTGATTCAAACAGAGACAGAGCCTTCAGAAGTCCCGCTGGATTATGCCACGGCGCTGTTGGATGCTCCTTATGTTCAGAGCCGGTTGGCGCGTTTTAAACAAAACTGAATAAAGTGTCGGATCAAACGGTTAGATCTGTTGTGATCCGACGGCAAAATCTTTACACTGGTAGTGATCCCAGTTTTGGAACAGTTGATCATTTTGATCAACGCAGGCCACATGGCCAGGACTCCAGCTGGGTGCAGATAATTTTTCACCCTGATAACAATTACAGTAAGGGGTTTTCTATGCGTAAAGCATCCAGCCGTGGTTTTGGTTTCACCGCAATCGCCGTTCTCGTGATCCTGATGGCTTGTTCAGCGTTATTTACCCGGGCAGAAGCTGCAATCATCTGCTTGTTCTGACCGGATATATGACTGCAGGGCGATCAACGTTTCTGATGCATCTCGCGATTTTCGCGTTTTTGTTCTGCATTTTTCTGTAACAGCACATAAGTCGCGGCATAACCGCCTTGAGCTTTTAATGCGGTATGACAGGCCAGCACTTCAGGGATTTGTTGTAACCACTTAAAAGTGTAACTGCGTAAAATCGCCGGATGAGGTTTGCTGTCGCGCCCCATGCCATGATGGATCAGTAGTGTGCGGATGCCGCGCTGATGGCAATCACGGATGAACTGTGACAACGCTGAGCGTGCTTCCACCAGCGATTTACCGAGCAGCATCAGCGTGGCGTCGGTTTGATATTTGCCGAGCCGCAGGTTCTTATAAACCCCTTCCTGCACACCATCTTTTTTATATGCCAATACATCATCCGGTTTGACCAAATCGACATATTCCATACTCAGGTAATTTGGGTCATATTCAGCTTCGAGTTCAGCCGCCTTGCGTCTGGCCAATTGTGCTAACGTCGGCGCGCCGGCGCCGTTTTCATCGGCCAAAACATCAGCGTCCAGTCGCTTTACACCAGACATTTCTTGTAAAAACAGATCTAAATCATCATTTGCCATCTTGGATACTTCAAATCACCAATGCGGGTTAGGGCTGATTATACGTGGGTCGGCTCGGCTGGACCATGCGGTTATCGGAATTCATTGCAATGTCGGCAGAGATCCTCCATCACTGGCGACTGCCATGCTTTGAGCTAGACTGCAAAGATAGAGCTTTGCGCTTGAATGGAGGTCGCCGATGATACCGCAACGGATATACGAGAGTTTACCTTATGTGTACATGAGTCTGGGACTCGCCATTTTATGTTCAGTGAAAAATCCTTATGCCTTTTCTTCCGCGTTATTGTTTGTACTGGCGGGTGCGGTTGTTTGG
>JAIXSW010000010.1 GCA_027484495.1 Gammaproteobacteria bacterium | reverse complement strand
TGTTGCTGACGATACAGCGCCAGCCGGTCTTGCATGCGGCAGGCGCATAACATGGCGTCGGTCGGGGAGCGGAAGCTCAGCAATAACGCATCGCCAATTGATTTGACTAACTGGCCGGAAAATTTCTTGATTTGTGGTTTCAGCAGACTTTCAAAATTTTGTAGCAAAGAGGCATTTTGCCGACGTGACTGGCGATTGGTGGTCGCGGTGAAACCGGCGATATCGACAAACAGGATCGTCAGATTTTCGGTGTGCACTGTCGGCTTATCCTGTGCTTGGTCCCGGGTTCCGACAGCTTCACAGACCCTGATTTGAACTCAGATGATGGTTCGGGCACCATCGTTCGAGGATAGTCAGGAAGTCTTTGTTTTACCAAATAATATTCGGGTATTTTCCGTTGTGGGAAAGCAAGTATGCGAACTGTAAATGAAGCTTAAAAAAAATGCAGGAGAGATGCTGAAAATTCGAGAGAAAACAGCGATGTGCTACCGGCTGCAGCACATCGCGTTACATCGTATCGGGATGACGGTTTAACCTAACCAGGGCATCGCACTGCGACGTTGCGCTTCATAAGCGTCGATTTGCGGGGACAGCGTTTCGCTGGCACCGATAAAATCGAGGCCACTGAGCAGACGCTGTTTCACATCAGCATCAATCGAAAAACCAATCGCCGTGTTATTGCCAAGCAGAATTTCCTGATTGGTCAAATCAATTTGCCATTGCTGCGGCCCTTGTTTACTGCGGTTAAACAGGAAATCGATGTTGGCGGCGCTTAAGCTAATCAGCAACATGCCGTTGTTGATGCTGTTATTGAAGAAAATATCCGCAAAACTCTCGGCAATGATCACGTTAAAACCATATTGCTGGATCGCCCATGGCGCGTGTTCACGGCTGGAACCACAACCAAAGTTGGCGCGCGTCAGCAGAATAGACGCGCCCTGATACTGCGGTTCATTCAGCACGAACTCCGGGTTGGCGCTGCCGTCGGCCAGATAACGCCAGTCAAAAAACAGCGCTTCGGCAAAACCGTCACGGCTGACTGAGGTCAGAAACTGCTTCGGGATGATTTGGTCGGTATCGACGTTATTTTTATCCAGCGGGCACACCAGGCCCTTGGCGAAGATGTCACTCATGCGGATGCTCCGTTAGAAATCGTTGATACATCGACAAATTTGCCGGCGATTGCTGCAGCAGCGGCCATGGCCGGACTGACTAAATGCGTGCGGCTGCCACGGCCCTGACGGCCTTCAAAGTTGCGGTTTGAGGTCGATGCACAGCGCTGACCGGCGTCAACGCGGTCGTCATTCATACCAAGACACATCGAGCAGCCCGGTTCGCGCCATTCAAAACCGGCGGCTTTGAATGTATCAGCTAAGCCTTCGGCTTCGGCCTGACGTTTCACCTGGCCAGATCCCGGTACCACTAAAGCGCGCACGCCGCTGGCGACGGTTTTACCGGCGACGACGGCAGCTGCTGCGCGTAAATCCTCAATCCGGCTGTTGGTGCAGGAGCCGATAAACACCACGTCAACGGCGACGTCAGTCAGCTTTTGACCAGCCGCTAAGCCCATATAACTTAAGGCGCGACGGGCGGCATCGGCTTTAATCAGATCAGTGAACGACTCTGGTGCCGGCACCGGCTGGTCGATGGCAATCACTTGCTCAGGGTTGGTGCCCCAGGTCACTTGTGGCCGGATTTGGCTACCGTCGATCTGGACCACTTTATCAAACTGCGCGTCGACGTCCGAGTAGAGGCTTTGCCAATAGGCTACGGCGGCATCCCAGTGCTGCGCTGTTGGCGCGTGACTACGGCCCTGCAGATAGGCAAAAGTGGTGGCATCCGGCGCGATGAGACCGGCTTTGGCACCCATTTCGATGCTCATATTGCACAGCGTCATCCGGCCTTCCATCGTCATGCCTTTGATCGCATCGCCACAGAATTCTGCGACATACCCGTTACCACCGGCTGTGCCCAGCGCGCCGATCACCGCCAGAATCACATCTTTTGGCGTGACAAAAGGCGACAGCGTGCCGGTCACTTCAACTTTCAGTGTCTTGGCAACTTGCTGTGGCAAGGTTTGCGTCGCCAGCACGTGTTCCACTTCAGAAGTGCCGATACCAAAGGCAATAGCGCCAAAAGCACCATGCGTGGAGGTGTGCGAATCGCCGCAAACGATAATCATACCGGGCTGGGTTAAGCCCAGCTCCGGGCCAATCACGTGCACGATGCCCTGATCCGGGTGATACAAGTCCAGCAGTTCAATGCCGTTTTCCGCGCAGTTGGCGGCTAAGGCTTCCAGCTGTTTACGCGACGTCTCGCCGGCCGCATCGTAGCTGCGCACTTGCGTCGAGGTGTTATGGTCCATCGTGGCAAAAGTTAAATCCGGCCGGCGCACCGGACGACCGGCCTGACGCAGGCCGGCAAAGGCTTGCGGGCTGGTCACTTCGTGAATGAGATGCCGGTCGACAAACAATAAATCGGTGCTGCCGTTTAACGCGCCAACCACGTGGCTCTGGTAAATCTTCTGATATAAGGTCTGGCCCATCGCTGACTCCTTAAGCTGCCTGAATAAAACGCACGATGGCGTCGCCGATGTCGCGGGTGTTGTAACCGGCGGCCGGATTGATATCGCGGGTCACAATGCCTTGCTCCAGGCTTTGTTCGACCGCAGTTTCGATGGCGCGCGCGGCGGCTTCTTCGCCACAGCTAAAGCGCAGCAACAGCGCCGCACTTAAAATCTGCGCCACCGGGTTAGCAATGCCTTGGCCTGCGATGTCCGGTGCGCTGCCGCCGGCTGGTTCGTATAAACCAAAGTTCGAACCGTTCAGGCTGGCGGATGGCAGTAAACCCAGTGAACCGGCAATCGCGGCTAACTCGTCGGATAAAATGTCGCCAAACAGGTTGTCGCAAAGCAGCACGTCAAACTGCTGCGGTGAACGAATGAGCTGCATCGCGGCGTTATCGATATACATATGATCAAGCGCCACTTCCGGATAATCTTTGGCGATCCGGCTGACCACTTCGCGCCACAATACGCTGGTCGCCAGCACGTTGGCTTTATCAATCGAGGTGACTTTGTTGCTGCGTTTGCCGGCCGCTTCAAAAGCGACGCGGGCGATACGTTCAATTTCGGCCACGCTATAAGTTTGAGTATCAAAAGCAGCGGTGTCGGTGCGGCCTTTTTCACCAAAATAAATACCGCCGGTCAGCTCACGCACACACAGAATGTCCATGCCTAAAGAGCTGGTGCGTGGGTGAATTGGCGACAAGTCAGCAAAAGCCGGGTAAATCTTGCCAGGGCGCAGGTTACAGAACAGGTCAAAGGTTTTACGCAGTGGTAATAACGACGCCCGCTCCGGTTGTTGTGCTGGCGGCAGGCTGGTCCATTTTGGGCCACCGACCGAGCCGAATAAAATCGCATCGCTTTGTTTGCACAGCTCTAAAGTCGCCGTAGGCAGCGCTTCGCCGTGTGCGTCGATGGCGGCGCCACCGACCAGCGCGCTTTGCGTTTTGACCGCAAAACCAAATTTCTGACTAACGGCGTCCAGCACTTTTAACGCTTCTGCCATCACTTCCGGGCCTATGCCGTCACCGGCTAATACTGCAATGTTGTAAGTCTTCATCATCTGTCTCAAAAAAGTTAAAGCGAATTATTTTTCGATGGCGCTGTCGGCGTTTTTACGCGCCAGCTTCACCGCATCAATGCGTTTGCTGCGTTCAATCAGGTTCAGTACATGCACATAGGCCAGCACGGAGGAACGCACGATGTCGGTGGCCAGGCCAGCGCCGTGATAACGCCGGCCCTGATATTCAATAATGATGTCGACCTGACCGAGCGCGTTTTCGCCTTCGCCTTTGGCTTGCAGGTTGTAGTCGACCATTTTCAGCTCCAGTTTGGCGATGCGGTGGATCGCCTGGAACGCGGCTTCGACCGGACCGTTGCCGGTGGCGGCTTCAGTGAAAGTTTCTTCACCGGCAGTCAGGCCAACAGTGGCACTGGCGACATGGCCGGTGTGGGTGCTGGAACTTAAAAACGCCAGTTTGTAATGCTCATCGTCATCCTGCAGATTCTGGAAGAACACTAAGGCTTCCAGGTCGTAATCAAATACCCGGCCTTTCTGGTCGGCCAGCGTTAAAAACGCCTGATAAATCTGGTCTAAATCGTAATCTTCTTTGCTGTAACCCATTTCGGTTAAGCGGTGCGCGATCACGGCACGGCCAGAGCGCGAGGTCAGGTTCAGCTCATTGGTGCGGATGCCGACTTGTTCCGGCGACATGATTTCATAAGTGTTTTGCGCTTTTAACACGCCGTCCTGGTGAATACCGGAGCTATGGGCAAAAGCGTTTTCGCCGACAATCGCCTTGTTCGGCTGAATAGGCATGTGGCAAATCTGGCTGACCAGATGGCTGGAGCGGTAAATCTCGGTGGTTTTGATATCGGTAAAATAAGGCAGGAAATCACCACGGGTTTTGATGATCATCGCCACTTCTTCCAGCGAGCAGTTCCCGGCCCGTTCGCCGATACCATTGACGGTACATTCAATTTGCCGCGCACCGGCCTGAATAGCGCTAATACTGTTCGCTACGGCCAGGCCTAAATCGTTGTGGCAATGCACTGAAATGCGTGCCTGATCGATATTCGGCACTTTATGCATCAGCTGGCTGATGATCAGGCCAAATTCGTTCGGAATGGTGTAGCCGACGGTATCCGGAATATTAATAGTGCGGGCACCGGCTTTGATGGCGGCTTCCACGATACGGCATAAATCATCAATCGGCGTGCGGCCGGCATCTTCACAGGAGAATTCGACATCGTCGGTATAGCGACGCGCGTGTTGAATACAGGCGACAGCCTGCTCTGTGGCTTGCTCTAAGGTTTTGCGTAATTTGTATTGCAGGTGCAGCGGGGAAGTGGCAATAAAGGTATGAATACGGCGGCGTTCGGCGTCTTTTAATGCCTCGCCGCAGGCGTCGATATCGGCAAACACCGCACGCGACAGGCCACAAATAATCGGGCCTTTGACGCTTTGGGCAATCGCCTGCACCGAAGCGAAATCACCCGGGGATGACACCGGGAAACCCACTTCCATTACGTCGACATTTAAGCGCGCAATCGCATGGGCCAGCTGGATTTTTTGTTTATGGCTTAAGCTGGCCCGTAACGCCTGCTCGCCATCGCGTAAGGTGGTATCAAAAATCCAGATCTTATTGTTTTCGTGTTGCGCGCTGCTCATGTCCTGTTCCTCTTGCTGAAATTTTCACCCATCAGACCTTGAGGTAACAAAAAACCCCGGCCTGTGGCTCGGGGTTTGTTTGCTGGATCCGTATTTACACTACGACCAATGCACAACACCCCGAGGTCCGTTTAGGAGCACGAGGAGGCTGAGGAGAATGGTGGTCATAGTATTTAAGTGATTCATTACTCTGTCTTTTTTCGGGCGCTTGGCCATCATTGCCGGCGCATGGTGCTGCAGGTACACGTCTGAACAAAGCTGCAGCGTTTCTAGTAATATCACGCCAAAAAGTTGATTGCAACAGTATAGATGGCTAAATGGATACAACTTTTGACTGATGAATTATTAAGCTGTTGGTTTTTATATAGATTTCTGGATGGCTGAAATTGAGATCGGAGCAGTAGTCTGAGCGACCGAGTGGTGATGCAGTGGCTGATAAAGCAGCAATCCAGGCAAAAATTTGGCGCAAGGCGCAAAAAGCACATGACATTCAGGTAAAAGCCAGCGTAAAATCGCCGCCGTTCTGCCAAGTGCGCCTGCACATGCGACTCTGCCCGGGTGGTGAAATCGGTAGACACAAGGGATTTAAAATCCCTCGAAGGAAACTTCGTGCCGGTTCAAGTCCGGCCCCGGGCACCATATACCGCAAGGCTTCACGGTTTTTCATTCCGTCTCAGCTTTGGGACTATGTGGCATAGACACCTAAAACCCCTCCAGTTTTCGCGAGGGGAGGGTCTATTCCTCCTCCAGATCTAATCCATCTGACCCTTGTCTCTCCCCTCGCACTTTACTTGTAAAAATTAAACCCAAATTTGGGTCTTTATTTATTCCCCTTCCTCTGTTAAATTCGACTCAGTTTTGAGCCTGATAACAATTCGCGTCTATTCTCACTGACGGCAGGAGAGATCCGTCCGGGAGAGTTGCGTCCAATTGCGCCCAAAACTGAGCCTAATTTTAACAGTCGAGGAGGAGAGACCCGATGACTTTAGCCCACACGCTCACCCAGAAAGCCCTCGAGCATTACCGCCAGGGACAGCCCGACGTCGCAGCCGCTTACTGGGCCGCAGCAAAAAACACCCTTTTATCCAATCGCAACAAATGAGGAGAGACGCGATGAACAAAGAAACACTGATCCAAATCCAGGAACAACTCGAGCAAGAAGGCCGGGACCTGGGGGCGCAACGCTACGACCGCCGCACAGACTCAGCCGTCGAGAAGGGCCGCGAGGACGGGACCTCCTACGGCTCCGCGATCCTGTCCCGGAATATCGGCAAGATAGCCGCGCTTTATGAGGCGACCATTCGTCCCCGCCAGGACTACCGAGTCCCGGTCGTCTTCGCCCTGGTGAAAGATCTCCAGCCTCAGGTCCTGGCGATGGTTACACTCGGATCGATGCTGGCCTCCGCGACTAAGTCTCGAGCAGTGACAACAGCAGCGAACAAGGCATCTCAGGCTATTTTCCAGGAGTATCGGAAGGCGCTTCTCCAGGACGAAGCCCTTCGGCACTTCTCGAACATGGTCCAGAAGAAAGGCGCACAGGGACGGGATGCGATCAAGCTCCTGGACTACGTCTCCGAGGCTCACGACGTCGAGATCCCCGAATGGGACGAAGCGAAACGGGTCTCCCTGGGCCGGGCGATGATTGAGATTGTCGTCCAGGCGACCGGACTCTTCGCTATTGAGGAAGGCGAGAAGAAGGACACCGCACCAGGGAACGCTCCGGAAGTCCTGGTCGCGACTCAGGACCTCCTGGACTGGATCTCCAAGCACCGGGAGGACTTCCGTCTCCTGTCTCCGGTCTACCTCCCGATGGTCGTCCCTCCGAAGAAGTGGAGCGTCGAGACCGCCTTCTCAGGATGTTATCTGACGAACACCCAGGCCCCGGTCCCATTCGTGAAGCGGAAGAACAAGCTCCAGATGAAGAAACTCCGGGAGAACAACCCCGAGAGAGTCTTCGAGGCCGTCAACGCGATCCAGGAAACAGCCTGGAGAATCCGGAAGCCTGTCCTCTCTCTTCTAAAGAGAATGCTCGCGGAGCAGAACCCGCTGGGAATGTCGTCGGATAAAATCCCCACACTGAAAGCGCTCCAAATCGACAAGGAGGCTCCGTTCCATGTTAAGCAAGTGCAGAAGAAGGCCGAGCAAGAAAACGCGAATCTGAGGCTCCTCTTCGCTGGCAACGTGGGGATCGCGGAGAAGTTCTCCGAGTTCGACGAGATCTTCATCCCTCACCACCTGGACAGCCGGGGCCGAGTCTATCCGATCCCGTCGTTGAACCCTCAGGGGGCCGACTATGTGAAGGCGCTCCTCGAGTTCGCCCAGGGGAAGGTAATCGGCGACCAGGGCATCCTCTGGCTGAAGATTCACGTCGCGAACCTGTTCGGCGTCGACAAAGTTCCTTTTGAAGATCGGATCGCCTGGGTTAACGCACACTGGAACGATCTCCTCGGCTCAGCCCTGGACCCGTTCGGGAATCTCTTCTGGACCAAAGCCGACAAACCCTTCCAGGCTTTCGCCGCTTGTGTCGAACTTCTGGGCGTCTCAATGGAGGGGCCGGAGTACGTCTCCAGGATCGCGATCGCCCTTGATGGCTCATGCTCAGGACTTCAACACCTGGGAGCCGCCTTCCGCTGTGAAGTGACAGGTCGAGCCGTGAACCTGATCCCAGGGGACCGTCCAAACGATATTTATAAAGACGTTGCGAAGAAGGTCTCGGAGATGCTCAGGAACGAGAAGGAGGAAGCGAACAAGCCGCTCGCGGACGCCTGGCTGGCCTTCTGTGGGGGCGAGATTGGACGAGGCGTCGCAAAGCGTCCTGTTATGACTTACCCCTACGGGTCAAAGGCTCCGGGCTTTACTCAGCAATTGCTGGACGACGTTCTCAAGCCAGCGATGAAGGCGGGGGAGTGTCCTTTCCCGAACCCTCGAGTCGCGGCTCAATACCTGGCCGGGAAGCTCGAGAAGGGCGTCTCCTCGACCGTTCTCAAAGCCGCCGAGGCTATGGACTGGATGCAGACTTTCGCATCCGCGATCGCGTCCTGTGGGAAGGTTATCACCTGGACGACGCCTCTCGGCTTTCCTGTTGTCCAGGAGTACCGGGAGACGGCGAGCCGCCGGATCAACTCCGTTGTAATGGGGAAACGCTTCCAGGCGAGACTCGAGGAAGAGACCGACAAGATCGACACCAGGAAGATGGCGAACGCTATCTCCCCGAACGTCGTCCACAGTCTCGACAGCTCTCACCTGATGATGACCGTCCTCAATGGTAAGTCTGAAGGGATCGACGCTTTCGCCTTGATCCATGACTCTTTCGGGACCCACGCCGCAGACACTCCGAGATTCTTTCAGGTTATCCGGGAATCTTTCGTCGAGATGTACTCGGAGACCGTCTTCGAGAATCTCGAGCAGGAGTTCCTGGAGCAGGTCGACCAGGAGACCCTGAAGACAAAACGGAAGACAGTCCCGAGTCTACCGACTCGCGGCGACTACGACCTGGAGCTGATCCTAGATAGCCTTTTTGCTTTCGCCTAAATAGTCTCATAATTAAGACTGAGATAATCCAAGGGTCGAGTCTTTCGGCCCTTTTTTTCATTTAGGCAAAACCCAGTAACGACGCGACTTCCGTTGCTGTCGCTCCACCTAAGGAGAAGGGTCGAGTCTCAAAGACCAGTCTCCAGGATGTTCTCTCAGAGGACTAAAAGATCTTTTTCTATCAGATCTGAGTCTCTGGAGGACTCTAAAAGACAGTCCTCCTAAAACCCAGTAACGACGCGACTTCCGTTGCTGTCGCTCCACCTAAGAAAGAACCCACAAACCAAACCCCAGGACCGAACCGAAGGCCCTCTCCGAGATTTTTCCCTGGAGAGAGTCTCCGGGTCGGTCCTCATTCCTGGAGTAAAAACACCATGACAAAAGAGTTCCTGACCCAGTATGTCCTCGAGCAGTTCGGATTTATGCCGCAAACGATAACCCCGGCAATGAGACGAGCCGCTGAGACAGCTTTCAACGCTCAACAGC